>JALZVY010000046.1 GCA_023300125.1 Phycisphaera sp. | reverse complement strand
TCGACCCAGACCGCGTTGTCGGCGACGTCGCCTTGCCAGTTTTTCGCGGGCGTGTAGCGGCGGGTGATGGGCAGCACGACGTCTCCGAAGCGTTGGTGGCCGACTTCCATCAGCAGCGGGTCGTTCATGCCGAAGGCCACGACGGTAAAGAGGAAGCGGTCCACGCGGTGGGTCTGGGGGTTTACGAACAGCAGGTAGGTGTCGGCGATGGTGCCTTTCGGCACGTCGAAGGTGAGCTCGACCTTGTCGTAGGTCACGCCGTTGACGGTTTGCGTGCCCTTGTAGGCGTGCTGGGTGCCCGGGTCGTTGAGCTTCTGCATCATGGCAAACCAGTGGAAGTTGGTTTTGCGAAGGTAATGGGCCAGACTCACGTCGTTCTCGTCGCCGGGCTCTGCGTTGAACGTGACCCAGGCGTGGGTGCCGTCCCAGCCCTGCACGATCGGGCCTTTTTGACGGAACGTGAAGAACTTTTTGTGCACGTGGTAGTGGGCCAGGCTCATCTCGCCGTCGAAGAGGTAGTGCTCGATGGAGATGTCTTGGGTCCACTTGGCGTTGTCGCGGGAGGTGTACTGGTATTTCACGTCGCCCAGGGCCAAGAGGTCGTCGTAGGTGCCCACGGCCAGGCCGACGTTTTTCATGATGGCGTCGGCTTGGGCATCGGCGTGCGCCCGGGCGGTGAACGCGGAGGTGCTGAGGATGAGAACAGTGGCAAGCAGGCCGTATCGCATGGGGGGTGCTCCGGGGTAAAAATGAAAATTTAGCTTAGCCAACACGGCGGAGAGGGGCTGGCGCACGGGGGGAGGGTGGCCCGCGCGCGTTGGTGTGGTGGATACCCGCGCAAGCCGCCCAAGAAAAAACCCCGGCGCTTGGGGGCAAGCGCCGGGGTGATTGAGATGGCTGGCGACGCGTGTGTTCGATGACGCTTTGACTGCCACGCGATTGGGGCAGCCCGTGTCGAGGCAGCCCGCGTGGGGTCAAACGCAAACGAAAAGCGTCTTACTTCAGGTTGTGCTTCAGGTTGGCGGCCGAGTATTCGGCGGTGAAGTGCTTGGGCTCAAAGCCGTGGCCGAAGGTGATGTCGGTCATTTGTTCATCGACCCAGACCGCGTTGTCGGCGACGTCGCCTTGCCAGTTTTTCGCGGGCGTGTAGCGGCGGGTAACGGGCAGCACGACGTCGCCGAAGCGCTGGTGACTGACTTCCATGAGCACCGGGTCGCTGATGCCAAAGTCCACGATGGTGAAGAGGAAGCGGTCCACGCGGTGGGTTTCGGGGTTGACGAACAGCAGGTAGGTGTCGCTCTTCTTGTCGGCGGGGGTCTCGAAGGTGAGCTCGACCTTGTCGTAGGTCACGCCGTTGACGGTTTGCGTGCCTTTGTAGGCGTGCAGGGTGCCAGGGTCGTTGAGCTTCTGCATCATGGCGAACCAGTAGAAGTTGGTGGGACGCAGGAAGGCGGCCAGGCCCACGGCCTCGGGGTCAAGCACGCGCTTGCCGCCGAGCAGGGCCCAGGCGTTTTCACCGTCCCAGCCCTGGACGGCGTTGCCGGGCTGGCCGGGGAAGACGAACTTTTCGTGGGTCTTGTATTCGGCCCAGCTGTATTCACCATCGAAGATGTAGGCCTCGTAGGAGATGTCTTGGGTCTGCGTGGGGTTGTCGCGGTAGATGTACTGGTACTTCACGTCGCCCAGGGCCAAGAGGTCGTCGTAGGTGCCCACGGCCTGGCCGACGTTTTGCATGATGGCGTCGGCTTGGGCATCGGCGTGCACCTGGGCGGTGAAGGTGGGGGTGCAGAGGGTCAGAACAGTGGCAAGCAGGCCGTATCGCATGGGGGAACTCCGGAGGGTGGGGGGGGGGGGAATGGGGGGCAGCTTAGACCGCCCGGCGGGCGGTGAATGGAGGGCGGGGCGGGTGGGCGGCGGCGGGGAGAGCGTTTAGAAAGCCTTGGATGCGGTTCTTCCCTACCGGTTGGCGGGTGCCGTGGGCTGAACGGGGCCTGAACCGGGGCCGACAATCTGCTATTTTGACGTTTTCGGTTATTCCGATGTGCTCGTCGAAGCTCGCGCTCAGGGCCGGCCATCCGCCCGAGCGTTGTATTTTCGTCGCACTTAAGTTCCCCTTCACAGTCATCTCGAGGCCATCTCCCATGAACACATTCATCGCGCCCCGTTCTTTATTTGAGCGCACCACCCCCAAGGCTCTGAGGGGTGTGTTGCTGTCCGGCGTCCTTTTGGTGGCCGGCTCGCTGACCCTCACCGGCTGCGACGGACAAAAAGACGGCGCGACGGGGGATGCCGCGGGCGGCCAGATCTTCGCGTTTGTGCCCAAAAGCCGCGAGCACTCGTTCTGGCTGGCGGTGATCCGCGGGGCCCAGAAGGCTGCAGACGAGCAGAACGTGACCTTGCTGGTGCAGTCGCCCACACGCGAGAGCGACGTGTCGATGCAGGTGGACCTGGTGAACACCCTTCGCACGGAAGGCGCGGCGGGCATGATGCTGGCCCCGCTCAACGACGAGTCGCTGCTGCGGCCGGTGAAAGAGTTTGGCAAGCCCGTGGTCATCATGGACTCTCCGCTGGCGGGCACGGTGGGCGAAGATTTCGCCAGCTTTGTGGGCACTGAAAACAAGTCGGCGGGCGTGCTGGGTGCGCAGGCTCTGAGCGCGGCCCTGGGCGACAACAAGAAAGTGGTGATGCTGCGCTACCTCGAAGGCTCAGCCAGCACCGAGCAGCGTGAGAGCGGTTTCCTGGAGGGCGTGGGCGCACTCGACGGCCTTGAAGTGGTGTCGTCGAACCAGTACGCCGGTGCGGGCATCAGCGAGGCCCAGGCCAAGGCCGCGGCCATGGCCGACACGCTCCGCGAAGTCGGCGGCGTGTTTGCCCCCAACCAGCCTTCGAGCATCGGCATGCTCAACTTCCTTCGTGACAGCGGCTTGGCGGGCAAAACCGCTTTTGTGGCCTTTGACGCGTCCATCGAGCTGGTCGCGGGCCTGGCCGCCGGCGAGGTGTCGGCCATCGTCGTGCAAGACCCCGAATCCATGGGCCGCAAGGCCGTGACCACCATGATCGACGTGGTGGCGGGCAAGGACGTTGCACCGCACGTGGACACCGGTGCCCTGATCGTGACCAAAGACAACCTCTCGGACGCACGCGTGCAGTCGATCTTGTTGGCCTACGACAAGCTGATCGGCGAGCACCTGCCTGCGGTGGCCGAGTAACCCGGCGGGCCGCGACCGCGCGACGCACGCCTGTTTCTCACCCCCTACGTTTTGACGAGGTTTTCCATTCAAGCCCAATCCACACAATCCCAGACGCCGCGTCTGTCGATGCACGCGGTCAAGAAGGCCTTTGGCCCCACGATCGCGCTGGGCGGGGTCGACCTAGAGATCGCCGCGGGCGAGGTGCACGCGCTGATCGGTGAAAACGGGGCGGGCAAGAGCACGCTGATGAAAGCTCTGGCGGGCGCGCACCAGCCCGACAGCGGAGAGATGACGCTCGACGGCCAGTCCTATGCCCCATCGACCCCGGCCGCGGGGCGCGACGCGGGCGTGGCGATGATCTACCAAGAGCTGTCGTTGGCCCCCGAGCTGTCGGTGGCCGAGAACATCTTCTTGGGCATCGAACCCAGCGTGGGTCCGTTTCTCAAGCGCGGCGAGATGCGGCGACGCAGCGCCGAGGCGCTCACCCAGATCGGTTTGGGCGACCTGGACCCGGCCACCATCGTGGGCGAGCTGTCCAACGCCCAGCAGCAGCTGGTCGAGATCGCCCGAGCGCTGATCTTTGACTGCAAGCTTTTGGTGCTTGATGAACCGACCTCCAGCCTCACGGCCAAGGACATCGAGAAGCTCTTTGCCCTGATCCGCACGCTCAAAGGCCGGGGCATGAGCGTCGTCTACATCTCGCACTTTCTGGAAGAAATCGCCGAGATCACCGACCGCTTCACGGTCTTACGCGACGGGCAGACGGTCGGCAAAGGGGTGACCAACGACACAAAAGCCGACCAGATCATCGCCATGATGGTCGGGCGGGATGTGAAAGACCTTTACCCCCGTTCGCCGCGCACCCCGGGCGAAGTGATATTGGAAGCCCAGGACCTTCGGGGCAAGCTGGGCCTGCCCGAGCAGGCCTCGCTGGAGCTGCGCCGCGGCGAAGTCTTGGGCGTGGCCGGGTTGATGGGCGCCGGGCGCACCGAGATGGTCCGCTGCATCTTCGGCCTGGATCCGGTGGGGTCGGGCGAGATCAAGGTGGCGGGCCAACCCTTTGACCCGCGGCCCGACCGCGGCTGGAAGCGTGGCGTGGGCTATCTCAGTGAAGACCGCAAAACCGAGGGCCTGGCCACCGAGCTGTCGATCGCCGACAACGCCACGATGGCCGGCCTCGACGGCCTGGGCCCCGCGGGCTTGGTGACCCCAGGCAACCAAGCCAAGGCCTGCCAGCCGTGGATCGAGCGGATCCCGATCAAGTGCTTCTCGGCCCACGCCCCGGTCAGCTCGTTGTCGGGCGGCAATCAGCAGAAGGTCGCCATCGCGCGGCTTCTGCACGCCGACTGCGACGTGCTCATTCTCGACGAGCCCACCCGAGGGATCGACGTGGGCTCCAAAGCCCAGGTTTACAAACTGATCGACGACCTGGCCCAGGGTGACCCGGCCCAGGGCATCGCGCCCAAAGCGGTGTTGATGATTTCGAGCTACCTGCCCGAGCTGCTGGGCACCTGCGACCGCATCCAGGTCATGTGCAAGGGCGTGCTCGGCCCTTCGCGTGCGGTGGCCCAGACCGACGAGCACCAAATTATGTTGGAAGCCACCGGCGCGGCCTGAGCCGCGCTGCCCGGGGTATCACCCCGCACGTACCTATAGAAAGTGAAGCAAGCATGGCGAACCCAAACGCCGCGGAATTCGATTGGAAAAAACTGCTGATCAAGCTCGGGCCGGTCATCGGCCTGGTCTTTGTGTGGCTGCTGTTCTGGAGCCAGCTGGGCGGGCGTTTTGCCAATGTGCCGGCCCAGACCGAGGTGCTGCGTCAGTCCGCGGTGATCGGTATTGCGGCCCTGGGGGCCACGCTCATCATCATCGCCGGGGGCATCGACTTGTCGGTGGGCTCGACCATTGCACTGGTGTCGATGGTGACCGCCAAGCTGCTGCGCGACACCAACATGCCCCCGACCCTGGCGGTCATCTTGGGGCTTCTGGCCGCGGCCTTGTGCGGCTTTGCGATCGGAGCGATGGTCGTCGGCTACGTCGGCCGGGTGGTGGCGGTGACGCTGGGGCTGCTTTGCGGCTTTATCTGGCTGCCGCAGCAAGGCTTGAGCCTGGCCGTGGCGGTTCCGCTGGGTGCGGTGATCGGCGCGGGGCTGTGGTTTCTGTCGGGCGTCACCCTCCGCGAGCTCAAGCTTGCGCCGTTTATCGTGACGCTGGGCATGATGGGCATCATCCGCGGCCTGGCCAAGATGGTGAACGTCTACGGCAACGACCAGGCGTCCACGCAGGTCTCCCCGGGCCGTGAAACCTGGATCGACCAGCTCAACGCGTTCCAAACCGAGGGGCCGCTGTCGTTCATCCTCGGCTACTTCCCCATCAGCGTGTGCCTGTTTGTGGCCCTGGCGATCGCCATGGCGTTGATGCTGCGTTACACCAAGTTTGGCCGGCACATCTACGCCATCGGCTCCAACGAGGAAACCGCCCGGCTTTGCGGGGTCAACATCGCCCGCACCAAGATGCTGATCTACACCCTGGGCATCGCGCTGGCCGGCGTGTCGGGCGTCATCCTGCTGGCCAAGATCGGCCAAGGCAACGCCACCGAAGCGGTGGGCTACGAGCTGGCGGTCATCGCCGCGGTGGTCATCGGCGGCGCGTCGCTGTCGGGCGGCGAAGGCTCGATCCTGGGCACGGTCATTGGCGCACTGATCATGCAGATCGTGATCTTCGGCTGCGGCAAGATGCAGATGGACAGCTACGTGCAAGAGATCATCACCGGCTCGATCATCGTCGCCGCGGTGGCACTAGACCAGCTTCGCCATCGGCGGGCGACGTAGGCGGAATCAAACCGCGGCTGGCGCTCCACTCATTGAGGCGCTTGAGGTTTTACAGATTCGAAGCAAGTGGTGGTTCGCTCTACGCTGTGACGTTGGAGCAACACCATGGACGATCTGCCGACTCTGACCACCGACCGACTGACGCTCAACCGCTTTAGGCTTGACGATGTCCCGCGCTTGGCTGAACTTTGTGACGATTGGGAGATCGCCAAGACCACGCTGCATTTGCCGCACCCGTATGCGCGGGACGACGGGCACGCGTGGATTCAGAACCATCAAGACGCCATTCAACGCGGCGCGGCGTGTCCTTTTGCGGTTCGGCTGACCAAGGGCGGAGAACTGATGGGCTGCGTGGGCCTGCACCCCCATGCCCGGCACCGCCGTGCGGAGCTTGGTTACTGGGTGGGTGTGCCCTTCTGGGGGCAGGGGTACTGCACCGAGGCGGCGCGTGCGGTGATCGATTTTGGTTTTGCCACGCTTGATCTCCATGCCGTGACCTGCGGCCATTTCGCCGGCAACCACGCCAGTCAGCGGGTGATGGCCAAGCTTGGCATCACCCACGAAGGCACCCGCCGACAAAACGTTTTTCGACACGACCGCCACATCGACCTCGCGGTGGGAACACTGCTGCGGTCAGAGTGGGAAGCCGGGGGTGGGGGGTAGAGCGG
>JALZVY010000045.1 GCA_023300125.1 Phycisphaera sp. | reverse complement strand
TGGCAAGTGGCGCCGCCTTGGCGGCATTGCATCAACGCTGGCAGACATGATGTGGCACGTCCTGGGCTACGTGAACTTTCGCCTTCATTGGCGTTCTTGACGTCTTGGCGGTTCAAATCTGTCTTCGTCGCATAGCGCCCGCGTTATATCCAGCCACGGCCCACGGGAAAGAAAGCGTTAGTCCTTGGCGCGGATGCCGGGCTGCCACAGGTAGCAGGGCCCGTTGAGGGTGGCCGAAGCAAGCAGGTCGCCGACGTTGAGCAGGCTGATCTGGACGTTGGGGGTGCTGCGCTGCGCGTAGGGCGTGGCGGGGGTGGACAGCGGGCTGTGATAGATGAACAGGTCGGCGTGCTTGAGGTGGGCCAGCTGCTTGGCCCGCGTGAAGGCGTCGCGGATATCGCCCAGTTGATCGACCAGGCCTTCGGCGTGGGCCTGGGTGCCGGTGAAAACCCGGCCGTCGGTGACGGTGGGAAAGCGGTCGGCGGCGATGCCCGGGCGGGCGTTGCGCACCACCTTGCAGAAGGCAAGGTAGAAGTCGTCGACCAGGCCTTGAAGCAGGGCTTCTTGGTCTTGGCTGAGGGTTTCGAGCGGCGACCCGCCGGCTTTGTTGGGGCCGCTGACCAGGGCACGGGCTTGGATGCCCCAGCGGTCGAGTGCGGGCCGCACGCTGAGGGTCTGCAAGATGACGCCGATGCTGCCGGTCACGCTGGTGGGGTAGGCCATGATCTCGTCGGCGGCGCAGGCGAGGTAGTAGCCGCCGCTGGCCCCGACATCCATGATCAAGGCGATCACAGGTTTGCCGGTGCGGGCGCGGTAGCGCTTGACCTCGCGGTACATCATGTCGCTGGCGGTGACGGTGCCGCCGGGGCTGTTGATGCGCAAGATCACCGCGGCGACTTTGGGGTCGTCGGCGGCGGCGTCCAGGCGTCGGGCCAGGTCGTCGACGGGGTTGGACCCGCCGCCGAGAAGGCCGCCGGTGCGGGCGTTGACGATGCTGCCCGACACGTCCACGACCACGACACGGGGGCTGGCCCACCGCCCTGAGCGTTCGATGGCGGTGGCTTGCAGTTCCGTGCCCCCGGGCGCGAGCCCGACGACGAGGGTGGCGGGTTGGCAGCCCGTCAGCGTGAGGAGCACAGCGGCCAGCAGGAAGGCGACGCGGAGAAGGGGCGTGATCATGGCAGACAGCCTAGCTCTGCGGTGGGTGAGCGGCCCGTTGAAGAACGCCACGGGGCGGGGGCTGGGGCCGAGGTTGGGGCGGGTTAGGGCACCGCGGCTTCGAGGCGGATTTGGGCGCCGGTGGCGTCGTCGCTTGCGTCTTCGGGCGCGGCTTGGGCGTCGGCCATCAGGCGTGTTGCGTCCAAGCCCGCGGCGACCAAGGCGGTGTGGACCGCGTCGACGCGCTGGGCCGACAAGGCCTGAAGGGCTTGGGGGTCGACGTCGACCTCAGCCAGGGCCCAGACCACCTTTTGATCCAGCGGGGCATCGCTGGTGTGGTTCTGGGCGTACCACTGGGCGATGGCCTGGGCGTAGCGCGTGTCGTCGGGCCAGGTGCCACCGTCGATTTCTTGCAGTCGCCGGCGCAGGGTGGCGTGGCGCAGGGCGTTTTCATCCACTTTCGCAGGAGCGGCCTGGGCGACCAGCCGAAGCCCCAGCGCGGGGCGGTCGTTGAGCGCTTGGGCGAGGGTTTGAATCGTTGCCGCGGCCTCGGCGGGCAGTTGGGCCTCGCCCGGGGCAAAGGTGATCGCGGGGGCTCCCCCGTCACCTTGGGTGTCGTCGCCACCGCCCAAGGCGTCGCCCAACAGGTTGAACGGCGCGGCGACAACCGACTTGATCAGGCTGCCGACCGCGAACCACACCAGCTCGCCCACCGAGACACTGGGGTCGTTGAGCGGGCCCGCGACGGGCACGTCGGGGGGCTTGATGTTGCCTTTGGAGTCTTTGAGGATGGCCACCGCGAGATCCAGCGGCAGTTTGACTGCGTCGGGGCTGTCGACCTTCGCGCCGAAGGCAAAGTTTTCGATGGTGAGCGGGATGACGGTGTCGAACTTGGCGTCGCCCAAGGCCACGGCGTTGCCTAGGGTGAGTTCGCCCGAGGTTAGCTCGCGGCCCAGGTAGCGGGCGGTGAACCCGCTAAAGCCCGCGAGTGGGAGCTTGGTGAGTTGGTAATCGAGCTGGGCTTGTGAGTTGTTGAGGTCTTGAAGGTTGGGGGCGATGTTGCCGTTGAGGGTGAAGCGCCCGGTGTCTTGCAGCGCGGTGGCGAAGCTCAAGTTCGCGGGGGTGGGCGATTCGGATCCCAGGTCCAGGTCGTTGACCGTGAACTCGCCGTCGGTGGAGGTGAAATGAAGCGGGGGTTCGATCCCGTTGATCAAGGCCAGCCCGTCGATGCGGGTTTGGTGCAGCCGACCGATCGTGACGCGGTAGGGCAGGTCCACGGCCAGGGGTTGGTAGCCGTCGGCGTCGGCGGTGGCATCGGCCTGGGGTGCTTGGTCGGTGTCCGGGCTGTCGGCGTCGGCGTCGGCGTTGTCGGTGGCGCTTAGGTCGATGGCCACCGCGCCGCTGAGCCCGTCGCCTTCGAGGGTGGCGATGTTGAGCGTGCCCGCGGCGTGGTCAAAGGCGATGCCGCGCACCGCAAGGGTGTCGTAGGCCAGCAGGGGGGCTTGATCCAGGGGGCCGTCGACCCGCAGGGCGTCGAGGTCGAACTCGCCGGTGAAGGTGGCCGCCTGCAGGCCGTCGCCCGCGTCGACGGTGGCTTTGCCGCGCAGGCCGATCCGTCCCGACGGAAGGCTGGCGCTGGGCATGGCCTGAGCGACATACGGGCTGGCGGGGGTGAGATCCAAGCCCGCGATGGTGGTGTCGATGTCGGCGGTGAGGGCTTCGAGCCCCAGGCGGCCGGTGACTTCGAGGGTGCCGGGGCCCGGGGCAAAAGAAGACCCGTCGGCGGTGGCCTGGGTGAAGTCAAACGCGAAGGGCACGTCGTAGCCCTCGGTGCTGCGGATGGGCCCGGCGGTGAACGTGATGTCGCGTAGTCGGATGTCCGCGGCGGTAGGCGTCGAGGCGTCGGTGAGTTGCAGCGCGTGACGCTCGACCGCGAGGGAGGTGACTTCGACGTCCCATGCTTCAGGCAGGCGGTCGACGATGCGGTCGAGGCCTTGAATCACCGGCGTCCACGGGGCTTGGGCCGGGGCCGGGGTCGGATCGGAGGTCGGGTCGGGCGTCGGGGCGGGCGGGGTCACGGGCTGCGCGGTCGCGGGGGTGTGCGAAGACGCGGGCGCCGGACCGAAAGGTTGGCCATGGACCGCGCGGGCCAGCTGCAAGCCGCCGTCGGCCTCGCGGACCACCCGCAGCGTGGCGTCGCGGACGGCCAGTTGTTCCAGCCGTGCGGTGCGGTTCACCGCGTCGATCGACAACCCCGCGAGCGCGACGTTCAACCCGTCAACCACCGGCGTGTCGTCTTGCTCGATGCGCAGGCCGTCCACGGCGAACGAGCGCAGGTCCAGACTCATGCGCGGTTGTTCGGCGGCCGGGGCCAGGGCGTAGGCGAGGTCCAGCTTCAGCGTGCCTTGGGCCAGGTGCAGGGCGCTGAAGCGTCCGACGTAAGGCTGGAAGCGAGCGAGGTCCACGCCTTTGAGTGTGAACTGACCTTCGGAGGTCAGTGGATTCATGAACACCTTGCCTTGCCACCCAAACTCGGCCCCGCCATCGGCTTGGGCACGCAGGAGGTGAGGGTTTTCGTGGTCGGCCAGGGTGTCGAGTTTGGGGATTTCGAAAGTCAGCGGGTGGATTTCGAAGCGGAAGGTGTTTGCGGCGATCATGTGGTCGACAAACACCAGCTGGGCATCGGTCACCGCCACGCGGCCCACGCGCACCCGCGGCCACGGCGGCGGGCCGTCTTGGGGGGGCGTGGAAACGTCTGGGGCTTCGGGTTCGGGGGCCGAGGGATCCGCAGGCTTGGCCAATTGGGCGAGGTTGATTTGCCCGTCTTCGAGCAGCTCGGCCTGCACAAAGGGCTGGTCCAATGCGATGGCGTGCAAGACCACGCCCCGGCGGATCAGGCTCGACGCCTGAAGATTGCCGTAGAAGCGCTCAAACCCCAGCACGCGCGTGCCCGCGCGGTCGGTGATCTCCACACCCTCGAGGGTCAGCGACAAGGCAAAGGGGTTGCAGCGGAACGTACGCACCGCGAGGGTGCCGTTGAGTTGGTCGTTGACTGCAGGCACCGCCCAACGCTGCAAGGCCCAGGGCACCGCGAAGAACCCGCCCAAGGCATAGAGGGCTAGGAAAACAGGAGCGGCGATGAGACAGCGCCGCCGCCAAGGCCTGCGCACTGTTTCGGTGTCGCGGCGCGGCAAGCGATTGGATTTGCGTGGAGGTGCCATGGCCCCATCGTAACTTCGGGGTGCGGGATGTCCCTGGTCGGCCGCTGTGTCGGAGCCTCTTTGCGGGGGGCGGGAGGGTACGCGGTGCGGACACGCTCAGAGGCTGGCACGATCGCGCAGGCCCATGGCGGGGTGTTCTGAAATGAAAGACGTACTGTTTTGTCCGGCCTCCCACGCGCCGGGGCGGATCGGCAACAGGGCGGGTTGATACAAGTAGGAGCGGCAGGATTCGAACCCGCGACCGAGCCATTATGAGTGGCCAGCTCTAACCACTGAGCTACGCTCCCGCGCGGGCTCAGCCTACCAAGAGGGGTTTGGCAAGCAACTTTTCAATACGCTGGCGGTGTGGGCCTGCGCAGGGCGTGCATACAGGCTTGTGACGTCGATACACGAGGCTTTGAGCCCCGGGGGTTTGCGCATGCGCAAAAAAGGGGGTTCTTATCGGGAGGGCGATAACCGTTGGGGCTCACCGGGATCTCGGCCCAAAGCCTTCAGCCGCGCCAAACAGGCGCCGATAGCGGAGGCGTACCTCCGTCATTCACTGCCCCTGCCGCCGCGTGTTGCGGTCTCTGGAGTCCTTCATGCTGTTTCGTCGCTTGACCACCGCCACCCTGCTTGCCGCCGCCCTGAGCTCGGTGGGCTGTTCGACCACCCGTTCGACTTCGTTTGAATCCGGATTCGGCCACCACCCACTGGTGACCGAGGTCGCTCGGTTCGAAAACGCCGCTCCTGCAGCGGTGGCAGTGTCTTCTGAGGGACGACGTTTTGTCGCCTTTCCACACCTTGATGGCCGCCCCGCGGTGTCGGTTGCGGAGCTGGACGAGGCTGGGGCGTTGGTGGCTTACCCCGCGGCGGGGTGGAACCAGTGGGACGGCCGCCCGGGCCCCACAGCCCTGCGCAGCCTGACCAATGCCCAGGCCTTGACGGTGACCCGGACCGATGCGGGCGAAACCCTTTGGATTCTTGACGGTGGCCAGATCGGTGCCGCGGGTGTGGTGGCTGGCGGTCCCAAGCTGATCGAAGTGAGCCTCGCGGATGACAGCGTGTTGCGGGTGTTTTATCTCGATCACCGCCGCGAACTGGGCCCCGCGGCCCGGCTGACCGACCTGCGGGTCGATGCCGCCCGCCAGGTGGCCTACCTCGCGGACTGCGGCAACCACGCGGTGGTGGTCGTCGACTTGACCGACGGCAAGGCTCGCTCACTGATGGGTGGCCAGAGCGTCACCGGCCCAGAAGTAGGGGTGGATCTACGCTACACCCTGCGGCCCGACCTTCCTGAACGTGAAGAATTCGCCGAGCCGACGCCCGCCCGCGGTGTGGCCGCGATCGAGCTCTCGGCCGACGGCGAGACGCTGTTCTTCCACGCCCGATCCGGACGCACGCTTTACGCGGTGCCCACGGCGGTGCTGCGTGACGACTCGCTCACCGACCCCGAGATCGTGGCCCGCGTCGAACGTCTGGGCCGCAGCGGCTCGGCCATCGACGGCATGGTGCTTGATCCTGCGACTGGCGACTTGTATCTCTCAGCGGTTGAACGCCGCGGGCTGCGTGTTCGTCGGGCCGACGGAACCTTTGAAGACGTGCTGGGCGATGCCCGGTTCCGCTGGCCCGATGGGCTGGCGATGGGCCAAGATGGCTACGTCTACGTCGCGGATTCGGCACGCCAGTACCGAACGCCGTTTGCAGACAGCTCGCGCACCGCCGAGCCCGGAGCGCTGATGCGTTTCCGTCCGTCGCTGGTCGACGATGCCGCGTTGGCGGCGGTCGAAGCCCGACGGATCCGCAAAGTGGTGGCCTTGGTCAAAGCTGAAGCCCAGGCCGCCCAGGTCGCGTTGGCGGACTCTCGGATCACCGCCCAGGGCGAGGCCGTGCTGCTGGCCTGGCAGGCCGAGCAACTCGCCGCGTTGGAGGCCAAGGCCCACGCGGCGACCAGTGACCCGGAGCGTTCGTCGCTGACGCAGGCCATCGAGCAGATTCAGGCCCGTCTGGAACAGACCCGCCTACGGGCGGCGGACGCCAGCAACGTGGTGGACGAGGCTTCGGACTCCGCCATTCAGCGTTCTTTCGCGCTTGAGCACCACACCCGTGAACTGAACTACGCCCAGACTGCGGCCAGCGACGCGTTGCTGGCCGAACGCCGTGGCGAGACAGGCGGATCCAACACCCGCTTCGATCTGGCCGACGTGCCCACCGAATAAGACCAAGTTTGGAATCCGCCTTCGGGGCGGAGGAGAGAGAGACCCTACGGGGTGGTCCGGATCCGCGGTGAAAACCACGGATCCGGCTTTTTTAACCGCAGCCACGGGTTGTATGGACGCGTCTGCGTTACGGCTCGGCGTCGCCCAGCACCGAGGTGGAGTCGGCGGGCAGGTGAACCAGTTCGCCGCTGTCGCGCCGGACGATCAGCCCCGCGTGGGGGTCGATGTCGACCACTTGACCGGTGATGACCCGCCCGCCGTGGGCAAAGCGCACCGGGCGCGAGCGCAGGGTGGAGCGGCGGCGCCAGACCTCCAGGAGTTCGTCCAGGGGGCGGTCGCTGAGTGCCCGATCAAGGTGTGCGAGCAACGCCAGCAGGACCGCCAAACGGCAGGGCGCCGCGCCGCGGTGGGCCAGGCTGGTGGTGGTTTCGCGCAGCTCGGGGGGAAGGTCTTGGGCTTGGGTCCGCACGTTGATGCCCACGCCCACCACCGCGAAGCCCGCCGCCTGCTCGACCAAAATCCCGGCGATCTTGCGGCCGCCCACCACCACGTCGTTGGGCCACTTGATGTGGGCGGTTTGCCCGCGTGGGGTTAGCCAGGCATCCAAGGTTTCGGCCACCGCGACCGACGCGGCAAAGGCCAGGCGGTCGGCGGAGGCCGCGCCCACGCGGTAGACGATGCTGACGGCCAATCCGCTGGTGCCTGGGGATTCCCAGCGGCGCCCCAAACGCCCGCGGCCCGCGGCCTGGTGGTCGGCGGTGACCACCAGGCCCTGGGCGCGAGCGGGGTCCGCGGCGATGCGCCGGCGTGCGGCGTCTTGGGTGCTGGCGGTCTGGGCGTAGACCTCCACCCGTCCCAGGCGCTGCGGGAAGCGGGCCTCGATGGCGTCGGCCCACTGCTCCAAGGGGGTGTCGGGGGTTTGGTCACAAGTGGCGGGGTCAAGGCTCATGGCCGGTCGCCAGGCGCGATATCCAGACCCAGGTCGAGGTTGATCGACGAGTGGGTCAATGCACCGACCGAAATGCGTTCGACACCGGTCTCGGCGATGGCCCGCACGGTTTTCAACGTTACCCCGCCGCTGGCTTCCAGCAGCACCTTGGGGGCGGCGGCGTTGCGCCGAGCCACCGCGGCCCGTAGCTGGTCCGGGGCCATGTTGTCCAGCAGCACGATGTCGATTTCGGCGGGTAGCACCCGCTCAAGCTGATCGAGGGTGTCGACTTCGACCATGACGAACTTGAGCCCCTGCACCTGAGCACGGGCACGCGTGGCCATGGCCTTGAGGGTGGAGGTGTAGTCGTCTAGGGGCACGTGTGCCAGGTGGTTATCTTTCACCAGCACCGCGTCGTAAAGCCCCATGCGGTGGGTGCCTCCGCCGCCGCAGGCCACCGCGTATTTTTGCAAGGCCCGCAGGCCCGGCAAGGTTTTGCGGGTGTCGTAGACCTTGGCCTGGGTGTGTTGGATTTCGCGGGTGAATGCCGCGGCGTGGCTGGCGATGCCCGACAGATGGCCCAAGAGGTTCAGCGCGACGCGTTCGAGGGTAAGCACCGAGCGCAGCGGGCCGCGGAAGGTCGCGACCACGGCCCCGGGCACGACCGCGGCGCCGTCTTCTGCTGAGAGCTCTAGACCCACCGCGGGGTCGTAGGCTGCGACCACCGCGGGCAGTAGGGCCAAGCCCGCGACGGTGCCCGGTTCCCGGCTGACCACGCGGGCCTGGCAGGTTTCTTGGGCGTCCACGAAAAGCTGGGTGGTGGCGTCGAGCCCCTCGGGGCCCAGGTCTTCGTCGCGGGCGCGTTGCAGCAGGTCGGCGAGGTCGGTGTCCGAGAGATACGTGCAGAGGTCGGGCATGCCACGATTCTACGGGCTGTTAGACCAGTGCCTGATACACCATCTTGGCCCCCGCGGCCGCGGCGCCGGCATACATGATGAGCGTGAACGGGCCTTCTGGCACGCGGCGGTGCAGCCACAGCCCCAACACCGCGCCCGCGGGCACCAGCGGCAGTAGCAGGGCCGAGGCCCGCAGGGTGTCGCCATCGATCACCCCGAGCGCCAGGTAGCCGGGCAATTTCATCAGATTCAGGGCGAAGAAGAACACCGCCAGCGTGCCGACCAGCTGGGCTTTTTTCATGCGTTGATCGAGCAAGTAGACCGACATCACCGGCCCTGCGGCGTGGGCCAGGGTGGAGACGCCCCCGGCCAAGGCCCCCACGCCCAGGGCCGTGCGCCCGCCCGGGGGAATCCGCGGCACCCGGCCGCCGGCCAAGCGGTAGAGCTGCAAGGCCACCAGGGCCAGGCACACCCCGCCGACGGTGGCGCTTAAGAGCGACCCCAGGCTGTCGGCGCCGTGGTAGAGCTTCAGCAAACCCGTGGCGGCGAGGATGCCTGCCGCACCTCCCAGCAGGCAGGGCCGCAGCAGGTCTTTGCCGGTGCTCTGGCCTGGGCCTTTCTCCGCGCCGGCGGCGCGGTGGTGGCGGTGCTGCCACACCGCGGCGATGTCTGCGGCGATGAGGATGGGCAGCATCACCCCCAGCGCGTTGCGGGCGTCGATGGCCACGGCCATCAGCGGAACGGCCAAGATGCCCACCCCGCCGCCGAACCCAGACTTGGCCACGCCGGTGACCAGCACCGCGAGCACCAGGGCGGTCAAAGCCCACGCCGGGGAGATGCCGGCGGGAAAGAACTGGGTGAGGGCGTCGAGCAAGAGGGGGTTTCGGGGTGGGGGGCGGGGGCGGGCGTGGGAAATAGGGCCGTAAGCGACGCGGTGGGGCTCAGGTCAGGTAGGTGTAGCCCGCCAGGCCTTCGTCGTAGAAGCGGCGCAGCACCGAGGCTTCGTCAAGGCTGATCCGCCCGTCGCGTAGCGCGTCTTCTAGGCCGCGGCGGAAGCGGCGGCGCAGCTCCGCGGGGTCGAACTGCACGTACCGCAGCACCTCCGCGGCGGTATCGCCCTCGACCACCTCGTCGATCCGGGCGTGGCCGTGCTCGTCGACCACCACGTGTACGGCGTTGGTGTCGCCGAAGAGGTTGTGCAGGTCGCCCAGGGTCTCTTGGTAGGCGCCCACCATGAAGATGCCCAGCAGGTAATCCTGGTCTTGGTAGGGATGCAGGGGCAAGACCGCTTGGTGGTCTTCGGCGCTGTCGGGGCCGGCGACAAAACGGTTGATCTTGCCGTCGGAATCGCAGGTGATGTCGGCCAACACCCCACGGCAGGTGGGTTCTTGGTCCAGCCGGTGAATGGGCATGACTGGAAACAGCTGGTCGATGGCCCAGCTGTCGGGGGTGGATTGAAACACCGAGAAGTTGCAGAAGTAGGTGGAGCTCAGGCGTTCACGCAGTTTCACGACTTCGTCGGGCACCGGGTCCAAGCCCTGGGCCATGTCGATGATTCGGGCGCACAGGACCATGTACAGCCGTTCGGCCAGCCCGCGGTGTTCGATGCTGCAGTAGCCCAGGTTGAAGAGGCTGCGGGCCTGGTCGCGGGCGACCTCTGCATCGCGCAGGTATTCACGCAGGTGGGCGATGTCCAGTGATTGGTTTGTTTCGTAGAGCGTGCGCACCGGCACGGGAAGGGCCGCCACCGCGTCGGGGGTCAGCGGCGGCGGGGCGGTCATGTTTTGCGTGTTGGACCAACCCACCACGTCGGTCACCAGCACGCTGTGGTGGGCCACCATGGCCCGCCCGGCCTCGGTGACGATGGTGGGCGCCGCGACCCCGGCGTTGCGGCACACCTCGCCGATGTGAAACACCACGTTGTTGGCGTATTCGTGCAGGGTGTAGTTCACGCTCGACTGGTTGCCGCTGCGTGTGCCGTCGTAGTCCACGCCCAGCCCGCCGCCGACGTCAAGGAATTGCACGCCCGCGCCCAGCTTGGCCAGGCCCACGTACAGCCGGGCCGACTCGATCAACGCGGCTTTGAGCGCCCGCATGTCGTTGATCTGGCTGCCCAGGTGGAAGTGCACCAGGTTCAAGCCTTCGAGCATGTCGTGGGTGCGCAGCAGCTCGACCATCTCCAGCACCTCGGTCACAAACAGACCGAACTTGCTGCGCTCGCCCCCCGAGGTGTGCCAGCGGCCCGAGCCGGCGCTGGCCAGCTTGATCCGCACGCCGATCTTGGGCCGCATGTCGTGGGCTTTGGCCTGGTCGATCAGCATGTTCAGCTCGCTGAACTTTTCGACCACGGGGATGACGTTGCGCCCGGCTTTTTGCGAGAGGATGACCGCCTCGATGAACTGGGCGTCTTTGAAGCCGTTGCAGATCACCAGGGTGTCGGGGTCTTGGGCCAGCGCAAGCACGGCCAAGAGCTCGGGCTTGCTGCCGGCTTCTAAGCCAAACTGCTGGCCGTCGCTTTGGAAGGCCAGCAGGTCTTCGACGATGTGCCGCTGCTGGTTGACCTTGATGGGGTAGACCCCGCGGTAGGCCCCGGTGAATTCGAACTCGTCGATGGCCGCGGCGAAGGCGTTTACCACGGTCTTGAGTCGGTGGTGGATGATGCCCGGGAAGCGCAGCAGCAGCGGGGTGGCCAGGTCGCGCTGGCGCAGCCCGTCGACCAGGTCTTTGAGGTCCACACTCGCCGATGCCGGGGCGTTCCCATCGGGGTGGATGCACACGGTGCCGCGGTCGCTGACAGAGACGTACTGAGCGCCCCATCGGCCCACGCCGTACAAATCGGCGCTGTCGCCGGGCCCCCAAGGTTGTGGAGGGTCGCCAGTCGTGTGGAATCCAGGTGGGGAAGAGGTGCTCATGCGCGGTGGGTTTCTGCACCGGGGCGGGGCCGACGGTGACCGGGGCCCACATGGCCATCGGCTTTTTCGGGCAGACGCGGCGGCCGTCGGCAGGAACGGCAAGACGTGTTTTGCAGCACACCGTCTGGGCGCGTTGATTTGTCGCCAACATACCGACACGCAGAGAAAGGCGTTCGTCGCCCAATGGTCATTGAGGCAAGGCCCGCCAACGTGGCCACTTTTTACGCCATTTGCTCTAAGGCAAAGTTAAGCGAGCCACCGATAAAAACGACAGGTGTGTCTTGCGATGCGGCCCCAAGGCAAGGCGTGCGATGCAAGGGCTTTGTCTTCGGGGGCGTGCAGCTGTGAAACGCACGCAACAGGATTGCCCATCTTTTCGTATGGGCAATGGGCTTTGATTCAGAGGGTGCTGGTCAACCCACGTTCTGCGGGCACGTGGTGCAGGCTTAGTGGTTCGCCAGGTTGCTGCGGACGCGCTGGGCCCGGTCCATGTCTTGGGCCGTGGGGGGGCGCCCGGTGGCCATCATCTCGGCAAAACAGTCGAACAAGTAGCGGCTGTCGTGCGGGCCTGGGCTGGCCTCGGGGTGGTACTGCACCGCAAAAACCGGGTGGTCCGCGTGGCGGAACCCTTCGAGGGTTTGGTCGTTGAGGTTGATGTGGGTGGGCTCGGCTCCGGCCCGTTTGAGGCTGTCCAGGTCCACGGCAAAGCCGTGGTTTTGGCTGGTGATTTCGACCTTGCCCGTACCCAGGTTCTGGACCGGCTGGTTTCCGCCGCGGTGGCCGAACTTGAGCTTGAACGTATCGGCCCCCAGGGCCCGGCTAAGCAGCTGGTTGCCCAGGCAGATGCCGAAGATCGGCAGCTGGCCGATGAGTTGTTTCAGGTGGCCGATGGTGGGCTCGACGGCCGAGGGGTCGCCAGGGCCGTTGGACACAAACAGCCCGTCGGGCTTGTGCTCCAAGATGGCCTCGGGGGCGGTGTTCCACGGCAGCACCGTGACGTCGCAGCCCGCGTCGACCAGGCTGCGGAGGATGTTGAGCTTGGCTCCGCAGTCGAGTGCGACCACGCGGCGCCGGGGGCTGACGGGGGGGACGGCGCCCTGCAGCGGGGCCCACTCGCCCAAGTCCTGATCCCAGGCCAGGGGCTTGGTGCGGCTAACCTCGGCCACGAGGTTGCGTCCGGCCAGCGAAGGGGAGTTCTTGGCGGCGTCGATCAGCTGGGCATCGGTCACCGCAGGGTCGTTGGACATCGCCGAGCGCAGGGCGCCCACGCTGCGCAGCCGGCGGGTCAGGGCCCGTGTGTCGATGCCCGTGAGCCCCAGAATGCCTTCGGAGTCCAGCCAGTCTTCAAGTGACTGCTGGGCGCGGTGGTTGCTGAACCGCTGGGCCACCTCGCGGACGATAAACCCGCTGCACTGGACCTTTGAGGATTCGAGGTCGCCGGGGTTCACCCCGTAGTTGCCGATCAGCGGGCAGGTCATCGCCACGATCTGGCCGCGGTACGAGGGGTCGGTGAGGACCTCTTGATAGCCGCTGAGCGAGGTGTTGAAGCAGGCCTCGCCGGTGATGGTTTGTGGGGTGGTGCTTCCGAAGGCCGTGCCGTAAAAAACCGTTCCGTCCTCAAGGGCGAGGCGGGCGGGGGGCTGGTGGCGGGGCGGTGCGGGAGAGGATGGCGTGACGTCGCTGGGCATGGCCGCGGAGTTTAGTGGGTTTGTTTCGGTGGGGTCTAAAGCGGGTGGTTCAGGGCGGGCTGGAGCCCCGTGGAGGCGGGCTGGGCCGGGTCAGGCCCGGCTGGACGATGCGGTGTTGGGCTGGGCTGCGGCCTCTTGATCCGCATCATCATCGCCGCCGTCGGTGGTCGTGTCGTCGCTGTGTTGGGTGGCCTTGGCCACTTGGTCGTGCTCGGCGGTGTCGCGCGGGGCGGTCGTGGCCAAAATGGTGATGCCTGCGGCAACTTTTTGCCCTTGGGCGACCTGCAGCACGGGGCCTTGGTCTTCGGGCAGGTACAGCTCGGTGGTGGAGCCGAGTTTGATCAGCCCCAGCCGCTGGCCCCGCTGGACCACCTGGCCCGGCTCCAGGTCGCAGTGGATCGTGCGTGCCAGCAGCCCCGCGATCTGGCGGACCACGGCGACGGGATAGCCCTTGACCGGGTGGACCATCAGCAGGGTGTTGGAGGTGTTGTCTTCCGCGGCCTCGGGGTTCAGCGTGTTGCGGTATTTGCCCGCCCGGGGGGTGATCGAGCTGATCTTGCCGTGGCACGGGCAGCGGTTGATGTGCACGTCGAAGACCGACATGAAAATCCGCACGCAGACCGCCGGGCCGCCCAAGGGTTCAAAGTGATCCAGGCGGTGAATCGACGAGATCTTGCCGTCGGCTGGGGCCACCACCGCTCCGCGCTGGCTGGGGATGCGGCGTTCGGGGTCGCGGAAAAACAGCAGCAGGGCGAAGGTGGTCACCACCGCCACCACCGCCAGCACCGCGTGGCCTCGAAGCCCCAAGGCAATAGCCACCATGCCACCGGTGGCGGCAAGGGTCAGGCATTCGCTTTTGGCGGATCGGCTGAACATGGCACCCGGTGAGGCTGGGAGAACGCAGCAGGCAAACGAAACGGTGTGTCGGGCGGCCGACGACCTGCTTGGAATTAGGCCGACTTGCGGGCCAGTGTCATCCCGACGAAGCCGAGCACGCCGCTTAGGACCACCAGGCCCAGGCACAGATAGAGCACGTTCATGGCCGAGGCATTGGCTCCGGTGGAGACAAGCATGTCCACCAGCACGCTGCGCGAGTCCATGGTTGCGGCGACGATGACCACCAGCGAGATCACCAACGCGACAATGGCGCCGATCAGCAAGCCCGCGCCCAAGGCACTGCCCACAGGATCGAAGCCCGCGTTGGCATAAGGGGATTGGACGGGTGTGACCACCATGCCCTCGTCGCCGTCCGAAGGCAGGTCCATCGAGCCCGGATCGGCCGAGGCCAAGTTGTCCAGGCCCGAGGCGCCCGAGGCTCCGGTGTCCATGGACATGGCGCCTTCAAACACACCCGACGATCCGATCGACGATCCGATCGAGGATTCCATGCCGAAGTCGGCGATCGATCCGCCGGCGCCCGTGTCGCCGCCGCCGGGATAGATTTCGTCCAGCAGCTCGGCCCCGAGGCTGGTGTCGTCGGATTCGCGGGTGAGATCCAGCAGGCCCGAGCCGGAACCGACCGATTCGAGGGCCAGTTCTTCGTCGTCGAAGCCCGCGGACGAGACGTGGGTCTGGGCCATGGGGTCGGCGGTGTCCAGCTCGTCGGCGTCAAACACGCTGATGCCGGTCCCGCTCATCGAGTCGCCCGCTGGCCCGTCGCCAAAGGCGGTGCCTTCGGCAAGGCTGATGGCGTCGGTGTCGTCCGGTCCCGGGTCGGCGAGCTGGATGCCCGAGTCCGAGCCGCTGAGGTCGCTGATGCCCGCGAGGCTGTCGACTTGCTCGCGCTTGAACATCAGTTTGTCGCGGTCGCGGAACTGCTGAAGCTTGCCGTCGGAAGCCATTTCTTTGATCTGATCGGCGTCGAGGCCAAGTTTTTCAGAGGCTTCTTCGAGGGTGTAGAACATCTTGGCCATGATTTGCAGCTCCGTAGGAGAAACCGATACGTCGGTCGACGCTGGTTGATCGAGGTGGGGCGGCCTAGGCCGCGTTCCTGAGGGGATGGTTAAGGATACGGCTGGCCGCGGCGACACACAACACCAGTTGGTGCCACGGTGGCCTGATCGTGTCTGTGGGACGCGTAGGGGGGGGCTGGCCGGCCCTACGCGCCCAACCCCGGGCGAAGGCAGGGGATGGACTTATCGGCCTGTGGAACAAATCCCACCGCTCTTTTGGCCGCCGCGCTTGCCCCTCTCCGGCAGGCGGGGTGTTTAGCTTTGGCGATCCAGCAGCCGGTACTGGATCGCCTCGGCAACGTGGGGCAGGGTGAGGTCATCGCTGTGTTCCAGGTCCGCGATGGTGCGGGCGACGCGTCTCACCTTGTCGTAGGCCCGGGCGCTCAGGCCCAGGTCGGCCATCGCCTGCTTGAGTAGTTCCGCGGCGTCGGGCGGTAGGGGGGCTAAACGGTCCAGTTCGCGGCCGCTCAGCGTACGGTTGGTGCGCAGCGGCCCGCCGTTGCGCTGGGCCTGCACCGCCCGAGCGGCCACCACCCGGGCCCGTAGCGTCGCCGAGTCGGTGCCCGATCGCCCACCGCTGAGCTGTGCGAAGGGGACGGGTGGTACCTCGACGTGAAGGTCGATGCGGTCGATCAGCGGGCCGCTGATCTTGGCCAAATAGCGATCCATCTGCCGCTGGCTCACTTCATCGGAGGGTTTGTCGCCTTTGGGGGTGGGGTTCATCGCCGCCACCAGTTGAAACTGGGCGGGGAAACGCACCGTGCCCTGGGCCCGGGCGATGGTCACCTGGCCGTCTTCCATGGGCTGACGCAGTGTTTCCAGCACCGAGCGGGGAAACTCGGGCATCTCGTCGAGAAAGAGCACGCCGTGGTGCGCCAGCGACACCTCGCCAGGTCGCGGGTGGCTGCCCCCGCCCACGACGGCCACCGGGCTGGCGGTGTGGTGGGGGCAGCGCACCGGGCGGGCGGTCAGAAGGGCCCTGCCCGGGGGCACCTGCCCGATCGCCGAGTAGATGCGCGTGACTTCCAAAGCTTCTTCGCGCGAGAGCGCAGGCAAGATGCCCGGCAGCGCCTTGGCCGACATGCTCTTGCCTGTGCCTGCCGGGCCGATCATCAAGATGTTGTGATTGCCCGCCGCGGCGATGGTCATCGCCCGTTTGACGCCTTCCTGCCCGCGGATGTCTGCAAAATCCAGTGCCGCGGAAGCCGCATCCAGTTCGGCATCCAGGTGTGGCTCGGGGAATGGTTCGATCACGTCCAGGGTGTTCAAAAACCCCACCACCTGGCTCAAGGTGTCCACGGCGTAGACCTGAACCCCGCCCACCGCCGAAGCCTCGGCCGCGTTGGCCGCGGGCACCACCACCCCGCGGCAGCCGGTGCGGCGTGCCAGCAGAGCCAAGTTGATGATGCCGTTGACCGGCCGCAGCCGGCCGTCCAGGGCCAACTCGCCGGCGAAGAGTAGGTCCGCGTGGTCGTCGTTTCGTAACTCGCCGCGCGCCCGCAGCAGGCCCACGGCGATGGGCAGGTCGTACACCGGTCCGGTCTTCAAGGTGTCTGCAGGGGCCAGCCCGATCAGGATGCGGGCGTCCGGAAACCCGTAGCCGCTGTTGATCATCGCCGAGCGGACACGTTCAGCGGATTCCTTGACCGCGGTGTCGGGCAGGCCCACGACGGTGGTTTTGGGCAGCCCCTGGCTGGCCACATCGACCTCAACCTCGCACAGGGCGGGCTCGATACCTTGCAGAACGAAGCTCTGTACGCGGGCAAGCATATCCATACATTAACCAAACCTGACTCATTGTGCGAGTGTTGTAGGTCCTGGGGGAAGGTGGGTGTGCCGCGGCGCGGTGTTGTCGTGCGGGGCCGATAAGCCACGCGCGGGGTATCCGGGCCTCTGTGCCGCACGAATCGCGGCTTGTGGCGGGGCGGTGGCGGCTAAACCGTGGCTTCGTATCGGTCGATGGGTCGAGCGTGAGTGTTGATTGGACGGGCGTGATGTCCGCCGACTCGCACGCCGTTGCGCCGTGACCCGGCGGTCTGGCACGTGGCGCTACTTCCTTTTCGAGTACACCGATGGCGTTTGGCAAACCGAAAACCCGAACCTCGCCCATTGGCATCGACTTCGGCGCCGACACGGTGAAACTCTTGCAGATCATCCCGGGCGACTCCGCCCAATTGGTCGCCCTGGCAGCCCAGACCATCCCCGAAGAGGCTCGCCAAGACGCCAATCTTCGGATGGCCTTCCTCGCCGACGTGCTGCCCACGCTGCTTCGCAGCCACGCCTTCCGTGGCCGCCGGGTGGTGCTTTCGATTCCGTCGTTTCAGGCCATGGTGCACAACGTGGTCGTGCCCGAGACTGACAGCGCCGACCTGGACGCGGTCGTGCGGATGGCCCTGCACGAACGCCTGGAGATCGACGCGGACAAGATGATTCTGCGTAATTTCCCCGGTGCGCAAGTCATGCGGGGCGAAGAAGCGTACCGCGAGGTCATCGTGTTCGGGGCCCGCCGCAGCGTGGCCACCCGCTACGCGGACATGGCCAACCGGCTGAAGCTCGAAGTGGTGGGCATGCACGGCGAGGCGCCGTGCGTACTCAAGGCTTTTGAGCATCTGGATTCCGCACGCACCGCCGAGGACCGCAGCCGCGCGGTGGTCTACATCGACCTAGGGGCGGCGAGCAGCAAGCTGATTGTGGCCCAAGGCGGAACCATGGTCTTGGCCAAAACCATCCACGCCGGTGGCGACACGTTCACCCGTCGCTTGGCTGGCGAGCAGTCCATCAACTTTGAAGAAGCCCGGTTGGCGCGGATCAACGGCGATCCATCGGTCGCCACCCTCGAGGCCCCGGCCGCTTCCTGCGACATCACCCAGTGCCTGATCGACGAGTTGCGGATGACCGTGCGTCACTACGAGGCCCGGTACCCCGAACAACCCATCGAGAAGCTGGTGTTCATCGGCGGTGAGGCGAACCGCCGCGGCCTGGTCACCGACCTGGCCCGTTCGGTTCGCCTGGCGGCTCAGATGGGAGATCCCTTTGCCCGCCTGTCTCGGGCCGGAGGCGTCTCGGAGTCGCTGCCCGTCGATCTGTCCCAGCCCCAGCCGGGCTGGACCGTGCCTTTGGGCCTGTGTCTTAGCGAAGACGCCGCCTAAACGCTTGCCCGTTTGAATCGTTTGCCTCGACCAATTCACTGAACTTTTTTGTTAGATCCCCCGGTGACGCTGACGCGGCGCCACGACCCTGGAGCCCGCTATGGCTGAGAACATGAGTTTTCTCCCCGAGGACTACCTCGAAAAGAAGATCGCCCGTAGAACCAACATCATCTTCGTGGCGTTGTTCTCGTTGATGCTGATCACGGTGCTGGGGGCCGACTTTGTCAGCCGTCAGCAGAGCCTGAAGATCCGCGATGATCTGTCGGCCAAAAACCAGCAGTTCGAGAAGATGCGTAAGCAGTTCGAAGAAATCGAATCGCTTGAGGCTGAGAAGTCGCGCATGAAGCAGATCGCCAATGTGACGGCCACGTTGAAAGACAACGTCCTGAAAAGCAACGTCTTCAGCGAACTGATCAACAACATGCCTTCGAGCCTGCGGCTGGACAAGCTCCAGCTTGAAACCAAGGCCGACAAAACCCGCACCGCGCCCGCTCCCAAGACCGCGATGCAGCGTGAAAAAGCCCGTCGGGCCTCGGCCAAGAAGGGCAGCACCGGCCCACAGATCCGTGTGGTGCCCACCGTGGTGGACCTGTCGCTGACTGGCTTTGCCCCCAACGATGTGGCCATTTCGGATTACATCGGAGCCCTCAACAGCCACCCGTTGTTCCGTCGCGTGAACCTTCAGTTCACCGAAGAAAGCAAAGACGGCGAAGAAATCAGCCGTAAGTTCACTGTCGATTTTCAGCTCGACCCCGATTTTGACCCCGACAAGTTTGAGCCGCTTCGCAGCACCCGATTGCAGGCGGATCCCACGAGCGAGAAGCTCCAGATCACCCCGGAAGCTCGGGTCCCCACACCTGCAGAGCAGCTGGGCGACGTGCCCACTTATTAAGGCATTGTTGAGCTGATCGTTTACTGACCGTACCTGATTAAACCGACGAAAAAAACCAGTGGCCTCCTCCAGACTTGGAGGTGAGCCCGACCCCGGAGTCCCACCATGCGATTTGGCCTACGCGAAGTTATTTACGTTTTGCTGCTTCTGGCGATGCCCGCCAGCGCCTACCTGGCGGTGTTCAAGCAGCGGGCGGTCTCGGACCTGACTGCGAAAGAAGAAATCGTGCAGGTCGATGACAAGATCAAGCGGGTGTCCCAGGCCACCGCTGCGATCCCCGACCTGTCCGCGGAGATCACCAAGCTCCGCGCCGCGATCGATCACTTTCAGAGCATGCTGCCCAGTGACCGCGAGGTCGAAACGCTGTTAAAGCAGGTGTGGGAGACCGCGGGCAAGCACGGCCTGGTGACCAAGAGCGTGCGTCCCGACAAGATCGTGGCCGCCGCCCAATACGCCGAGTTGCCCATCAAGATGGAAATCGTCGGCGACTTCTTCGGTTTCTACGAGTTCATGCGTGAGATCGAGGCTCTGCCGCGGATCACCCGCATGCCCAAGATCGAAATCGAGCGAGACGGCAAAGAGGAAGTGGGCCAGGTCAAAGCCAAGGTCACGCTGTCGATCTTCTTCGAAGGTGATATCAGCCCTTCCCGCTCATAATTTGAAAACCGGCGAACACCGGCACCCGCGGAGTGCTTCCGCACCCGATTGAACCCCCGGCATACCCGGCAAACCCCAGCTCCTAGAGGCAGACCACGATGCAAGGCATTGAACCCGACCACGACGAATTCGATAACAACGAAGGCGGCCCCGAGTCGATGTCATTGAACGGCATCGGGGGTGGGGGCATGCTCCCGGTCGACGACGACTTTGTGATCGGAGGCGGTGATGAAAGCAAACGCGTCACCCAGCAGTCGATCATCATCGGCGTCATCGTGACGGTGGTGGCCTTCGGGTCGATTTTGGGCATGCGGATGTTTCAAGTCGACATGGCGGCGGCCGGAGCAACCGAAGAGAACCGCAAGTGGATGGCGGACATCGATAACATATTCGCCAATCTTGGCAAGATGAGTGCCGACGATCCATTACACCCGGATCGGGTGAATTCGGTCTTTCGCGATACCGATCAGATCGTTGGTCTGATCACCAAGGATCAAACCCTGATGCAAGTCCCTGTTGGCGAGGTTCAAATGAACCCCTTCCTGCCAATTGTGGGCGCCGTGGCTGAGCCTGAAGACCCCAATGTTTTGGCCGAGGCTGAGCGGCAAGACCGTCTGAGTCTCGCGTACCAGGCCTTGGACCGCGTCGAGGTGCAGAGCATCTTGGGCGGTGCCACGCCGCGGGCCTTCATCGGCGGTGAGATTTACCAGGCCGGCGATGAAGTCGAGGGTTTCACGATCAAAGCCATTAACAAACGTCACATCGTGCTGGCGATCGACGGCCTTGAGCCACGGCTGGGCGAACGCCCGCTGCGCGCCAGCATTCGAACCGACCGCTAAACCGCCACGCGGCCAACCGCCGACCGGCACCCGGGAGAAGGATCATGAGCGACGACCTCCACTTTGATGTAAATCACACCCCCGCAGAGCGCGGGGCGGAAAATTTGCCTATCTCGACCTCGCAGGTGGGGCTCAGCGATATCTGGCGGCCCGAGGGTGGCACGTCGCTCATGACAGTGCGCGACCTGGGTCGTGTGCTGCAGTCTGAAGGCGTGATCGACGCCGCACAACTACAGACCGCGCGGGCCAGCCAAGAGAAAGACCCCGCCCGGCGCATCGAAGACATCTTTCGCGAGATGGGGGTGTCCGAGCCACGCATGCAGAAGGCTTTGGCAGGGCTGTCCCACCTGCCTTTCGAGCGTGTTGAAATCGGCGGCATCGAGGGCAACAAGTACATCAACAAGCTGGGCCTGAAGTACTGTGAAGACCACGACGTCCTGCCGCTGCGCTTCGCCGGCTCGCGGGTGGTGGTGGGGGTGGTCTATGTCGATGATCTGATCCTGCTTGACGAGCTGCGTCACAAGCTCAACCACTCGGTCAAGCCCGTGGTGGTCACCCGTGGTGACATCACCGCCGCGCTGGATTCCATCCGCGGCGAAGAAGAAGCCCGAGATGACACCGGTGGCGACGAGGCCCTGAGCTCCGAGATGTCGATGGACGAGGTGCTCGAGGGCATCGACGAAGACGATGTTGAAGTGGTTGAGAACGACGACGACAACCTTGACCTGGAAAAAATGGCCGGCGAATCGCCGGTGATTCGATACGTCAACTACCTGATCTTCAACGCTGTCAAAGAAGGCGCCTCGGATATCCACATCGAGCCGCAAGAGAAGAAGCTGCAGGTGCGGTACCGCATCGACGGCATCATGTACAACACCACCAGCCCACCGGCTCAGATGAAAAACGCGATCATCTCGCGTCTTAAAATCATGGCGAACCTGGACATCGCTGAGCGCCGCATGCCTCAGGACGGCCGCATCCGGGCCATGGTTCACGGACGCAAGCTGGACCTTCGTCTGTCGACCCTGCCCATGGTGTCAGGCGAAAAAGCGGTGATGCGTATTTTGGACACGCGCAGTATTCAGGTCGACCTGGATGACCTGGGCATGAGCCATGACTGCTTAACCCAGTGGAAGCACCAGATCGCCCAGCCCAACGGCATTGTGCTGGTCACCGGGCCCACCGGTTCGGGTAAAACCACCACGCTCTACGCGTCGCTGGGCAAGCTGGATCGCAACAAGCTGAACATCTCCACCGCCGAAGACCCGGTGGAATACCACTTGTCGGGCATCAACCAGACCCAGACCCATGCGTCGATCGGCATGACCTTTGCTGCGGCTCTTCGGGCCCTGCTGCGTCAGGACCCGGACGTGATCATGGTCGGTGAGATCCGCGACAAGGAAACTGCGACTGTCGCCATCGAGGCGTCGTTGACCGGCCACTTGGTGCTCAGCACGCTTCACACCAACGACGCCCCGTCGGCGATCACGCGCTTGGTCAACATCGGTGTCGAGGCCTACCTGATCGGCAGCGCCATCAACGGCGTGATCGCTCAGCGTCTGGTCCGTAAAATCTGCAACGAATGCAAGACCGAGCGTGACATCAACCCCATGGAAGCCAAGCATCTGTCTGCTGCGGGCATTGATGTGGACAAGGTGATGTACGGGGCGGGCTGCTCGAAGTGCCGCGACACCGGTTACACCGGACGTTTGGGCATCTACGAGCTGCTTGTCATCAACGACGAGCTGCGGGACATGATCGCCCGTGAGCCCAACGTGACTGAATTCCGCCGGCAGTGCCTGGAGTTCGGGATGGTTTCGCTGCGGGCCGACGGATACGACAAGGTTTCCCGAGGCCTGACCACGGTGGAAGAAGTGCTGCGGGTCACCGAGAGCTGAGCCTGAGGCTCGGTGGTGATGCGTGGACGGGGCTGGGAGGTGTTAGATTTTGCCTCGGCGCGTATCTTCTTTGGATATGTCCGACCATCTGTCCACCACCGTGACCGTCCGTGTGCGCTACCCCGAGTGCGATCCGATGGGCGTGGCCCACCACGCGACGTATCCGGTGTGGCTTGAAATCGCCCGCACCGAGCTTCTGCGTGAGCAAGGCGAGGCGTACCGCGCCGTCGAAGCGGCGGGGGTGTATTTCGTCGTGGCCCGGATGAACCTGCGCTACCGGCGGCCCGCCCGCTACGACGATCTGCTGCAGATTACCGTGCACTGCGGCCCCAGCGCGGGGGTGAAACTCGAACACCACTACACCGTAGAGCGTGATGGCGAGTTACTGGCCACCGCCCAGACCACACTGGCGTGCGTCGACGGTGAGGGCCAGCTGCGACCGGTTCCTGAGGCTCTGCTTCCGTCGGATTCGGCCTCGCAGTAGAAGCCTGTTGGCGCGGCCGAGAACAATTGTTGCGGGCCCGTTCGTGTTGATTTGGGGGGTAGGGGCGTTCCTGACCCAAGTCAGTCCTGAAACCAACCGAAAACACTGTCAGTTGCCTGCTGGGCAACGATGGTTTTGCAAAGATTTGAGGAGCGGAGCCGGATGCCGGACATCAACACCTGCTGGTTCCTCGGAGCGGTGCTTTTCACAGTGGTGAGCGCTGCGGCGGGGGTGTGCGCCGGCCGCAGCTCGCCCGGCACTGTGCGGGCGTCGATCGGTGCCGCGGTGAGTTGGATGGTGGTCTGGGCGTGGTTGGTCCACCGCCCAGCGGTGGCCCTTGAGATGATTCCCGTCGAGTTGCTGAGTCGCATCGAGGGGTTTGGGGGGGTGCCGGCCTTTATGTTTTTACTCGGCGTTCTCTGGTCGCGGACGTTTTTGAAACGACAGCGTGTGGTGGTCGCATGGGCAGCGGTCTTCGGGGGGGTGTACTTCGTCAACGGCGGGATGTGGCTGCTGCAAGACAGCCCCGCCTCGGCGCTGGCGGCCACCCACAACGGCTGGGAGGGGCGGGGTCTGGTGATGCAATCTCAAGACTATTCGTGTGTGCCCGCGTCGTGTGCGACGGCCCTGAACCTGATGGGGGTCCCCTCCACCGAGGCTCAGTTGGCGACGATGACCGACACCCGCCCGGGCACCGGGGCGACGGTGCTGCGGGCGCTGCGGGGCCTGAATATGCGTCTTGAGGGGCTCCCTTTGCGGGCACATCTGCTTGAAATTTCATATCAGGACGCTCAAGACATAGATTCCCCTGCCCTGACGGCTTTGCAGTACGAGCCTGGCCGCATGCACATGGTGGTCCTTTTGGGCTCGCGGCGCGGGGGTGTATGGGTCATGGATCCTGTGTCGGGCATCATCCGGATGACACCTGAAAGCTTTAAGGGCGTGTTTACCGGGGAGGTCATCGTGTTTCGAAAAGTCGCCCGCGGGATCGCTGGCGGCGGGGCAGGTCGTCACTCTGGCCTTACCTCCGTATCCACTCTGCGTTGACGCGGCGGTCAAAACCCTTAGGATTCCGGGCTTGTGCCGCGATGTCGTGGCCGCTTTTGTGCTGCGCGCCACCGATGACCGTTGGCGACCGCCGAATCCCCGACCGACCTCTACGGAGTTTGAAGACCGATGGCCCGAACGACCACCACCCGCAAACCCGCCGCCGCCAAGGCGGCCAAAATGGTTTATTACTTCGGCAAGACCAAAACCGATGGCAACGCGACACAGCGCGAGCTTTTGGGAGGTAAGGGGGCCAACCTCGCCGACATGACCCGCATCGGCCTGCCCGTCCCCGCGGGCTTCACCTGCACCACCGATTGCTGCGACCAGTACTACAAGCAGGGACGCAAGCTGCCCAAGGGCCTGATGGATCAGGTTCACAAAGCGGTCAAGACCCTTGAAAAAGAAAACGGCAAGAAGTTTGGGTCCAACACCGACCCGCTACTGGTTTCGGTTCGTTCAGGCGCCGCGCAGTCCATGCCCGGCATGATGGACACCGTGCTGAACCTGGGCTTGAACGACCAGGCTGTGGTGGGTCTGGCCAAGGCCACCGGTAACGAGCGTTTCGCTTACGACTCGTACCGTCGTCTGCTGAACATGTACGGCGACGTGGTCATGGGCGTGGACCACCACGCGTTCGAAGCCGAGTTCGACAAGATCAAGAAGCAGCAGCGCGTCGCGCTGGATACCGACGTGGACACCGCCGGGCTGATCAAGCTCTGCGAGGCCTACAAGAAGGTCATCAAGAAGAAGACCGGCAAGGCGTTCCCGCAAGATCCCATGAAGCAGCTAGAGCTTGGCATCACCGCCGTGTTCAGCTCGTGGATGGTGCCCCGCGCGATCCGTTACCGGCAGATCAACGAGATGGTGGGCCTGCTGGGCACCGCCGTGAACGTGCAGACCATGGTCTACGGCAACATGGGCGAGGACTGCGGCACCGGCGTGGCTTTCACCCGCAACCCCTCCACGGGCCAGAACAAGTTCTACGGCGAGTTCCTGGTCAACTCGCAGGGTGAAGACGTGGTCGCGGGCATCCGCACCCCGCTTCCCTGCGAAGAAATGCCCAAGTGGAAGGCGCCCAACAACAAGACCATCGGCAAGCAGATGCACGCCGAACTGATGAAGATGAAGACCGTCCTGGAGAAGCACTACAAAGACGTGCAGGACATCGAGTTCACCATCGAACGCGGCAAACTCTTCATGCTGCAGACGCGTAACGGCAAGCGCACCGGCGCCGCGGCGGTAAAGATCGCCTGCGACATGGTCAAAGAAAAGCTCATCACCGAGAAGACCGCGGTGAAGCGCATCCCCGCCAACGACCTGACCCAGCTTCTGCTGCCCTCGTTTGACCCCAAGGCCAAGAAGTCGGCCTCGCCGCTGACCGTGGGCCTGCCCGCCTCGCCCGGTGCGTCTTTCGGCGCCTTGGCGTTCACCGCTGACGAAGCCGTGGAACGGACCCATGCAGGCGAGCGTGTGCTGCTGGTTCGTCAAGAAACCAGCCCGGAAGACGTCGACGGTATGCACAGCGCCGACGGCATCCTCACCAGCACCGGCGGCATGACCAGTCACGCGGCGGTCGTCGCTCGTGGCTGGGGCAAGTGCTGCGTGGCGGGCGCCGGTGCCGTCAAGATCGATGCCAAAGCCGGCAAGATCAAGGTCGGCGGCAAGACCTACGGCCGCAAAGACGTGTTGTCGATCGACGGCAGCACCGGCGAGGTGTTTGCCGGTGAGATGGGCACGGTCACCCCCAAGCTCTCGGGCGATTTTGCCACCGTCATGAAGTGGGCCGACAAGCACCGCAAGCTCGGCGTGCGGACCAACGCGGACTCGCCGGCCGACGCCAAGCGGGCCCGTGACTTTGGTGCAGAAGGCATCGGCCTGTGCCGCACCGAGCACATGTTCTTCGAAGGCGACCGCATCACCGCCATGCGTGAGATGATCCTGGTCGAAACCGAAGCCGACCGTAAGAAGGCTCTGAAGAAGCTGCTTCCCTATCAGCGCAAGGACTTCGTGGGCATCTTGACCGCTATGAAGGGCCTGCCGGTGACCGTGCGTCTGCTCGACCCGCCGCTGCACGAGTTTTTGCCGCACGACGCCAAGGGCATCGGAGAGGTCGCCAAGGCGCTGAAGATCAAGCCGGCCCTCGTGAAAGACCGCGTTGCGGCGCTGCATGAGTCCAACCCCATGCTGGGTCACCGCGGCTGCCGCCTGTCGATCACCTACCCCGAGATCCTGACCATGCAGGTCACCGCGATCGTCGAGGCCATGATCGCTTGCAAGAAAAAGAAGATCGACGCCCAGCCCGAGATCATGATCCCGCTGATCGGCACCAAGGCCGAGTTGACGCTGCTGCGTGAGCTGGCCGAGCAGACCATCGCCGACGTGAAGAAGGCCAAGAAGTACACCGGCAAGCTGAACATCCCCATCGGCACCATGATCGAGATCCCCCGCGCCGCGCTAACCGCCGACGCGGTCGCCGAAGACGCGGACTTCTTCAGCTTCGGCACCAACGACCTGACCCAGATGACCTTCGGGTACAGCCGCGACGATATCAACGGCTTCCTGCCCGACTACATCGGCCAGGAGATCCTGGAGAAGGACCCGTTCCAGAGCCTGGACACCACCGGCGTGGGCCAACTGGTGCAGATGGGTGTCGAGAAGGGCCGCTCGACCAAGAAGAAACTCAAGGTCGGCATCTGCGGCGAGCACGGCGGCGACCCCGCCAGTATCCAGTTCTGCCACAGCGTGGGCCTGGATTACGTGAGCTGCTCGCCTTTCCGCGTGCCTATCGCGCGGCTGGCCGCGGCCCAGGCCGCGTTGTCTTGATTCAAGAAAACCATGGGGTATGAACACAGACCCGCGGCCTCGGCCGCGGGTTTTTTTATGGGAAGGCTGTGGTGCCCCGCGGTCGAAGGGTCTTATAACGCGTTCGCGACTTGATCTGTGGATCAAGCAGCCCCCCAAAGCCGCCGATGGGCACACAATGATCGCCTCATCCAAACCCCTAGCCGACGATCCGCGGCGCAAGTTGCCGCGGCACGAGACGGACGCGGTCACGTGTGATCTTGGCAAAATTTTGGATTTGTCGGGTAGCGGCATGCGGGTGGAGTTCAAAGGGCGTTGCCCAATGAAGGTCGGCCAAACCATGCCGATCAAGCTCAAGACCAGCAACGGAAGCTTGCCGGTGACTCTGCGCGTCGTCTGGCGCCGGAGGACCGGTTTGCTGGGCGGCTACCAAGCGGGCTTCCAGTTTGTGGGCATCAAGCCCGCGCAGTCCGTGGCTTTGGCGACCATCGCTCGTTTCGGTTTTCTGTCTACGGGCGACGCGCAAGTCGGCGGAACACAGAAGTCCAAGACCAGCACCCGCAGTTCGCCGGGCAACGTCGAGGCCAGCATCGTCATGGCCGAGTACTACGACCGCCTGGACTTGCCGCGTGACGCCACGATGGTTGAGCTCAAAGAGGCCTATCGCAAGATGGCCCGCAAGTACCACCCTGATGTGGCCCCGGGCGAAGAAAACCGTCAAAAGTTCATCGCGTTGCGTGAAGCCTACGACCTTCTGTGCGATCACATGAAACGTGCCGGCTAGCGGCGGGCTTCGTTGCGCGGCCGTTAGGTCAGCAGCCCGACCCACGCGGTGGCCAGGCTCCACGACCAGGCGATCAGCACACGCCCGGCCATCAAAAAACCGAACACAAAAAGCATCAGTATGAAGCCCTGGTGCTTGGGGTCCCCCACGAAATCCGCGTAAGGGCGGCTGTAGTTCGCCACGATGTGCGAGCCGTCCAGCGGCGGCACCGGGATCAGGTTGAACATCGCCAGAAGCAGGTTGGTGATGCCGAAGATCAGCAAGAATTTGATCGCGTTGCTCTGCGTGGACGTGACCACGTCTCCAGGCAGGTCGGCCATGAACGCCGCCACGGGCACGTCCGTGTAGCCCCAGAGGTGCAGCAGCCCGGCGAGCACCGAAAGTCCCACCCCCGCCAGCAGCACGTTCATCGCCGGCCCCACCCCGGCCACGATCGCCTCGGCGTGGCGCCCGCGCAGCCGGCTGCGGTCGATGGGCATTTGCCCCCAAGCGATGCCCGCCACGGCCAGCATGAACAGCGACCAAGGGCCCATGTGCACCAAGGGATTGCCGGTCATCCGGCCCTGGCGGATCGGCGTGTCGTCGCCCAATCGGATCGCCGCCCAGCCGTGGGCCAGCTCGTGCAGCACGATGCTGATGACCACCGTGAGGGCCACGGCCAAGAAGTAGAAGCGGTCGGCCGCGTTGTCGCTGAACAGGTGCGAGACGAAGAGGTCCATGGGGCCAACGTACCACCAAGCGGGGCTTAGGCCGCCCGGGCGGGGCACTGGGGCTGGTGGGGGGGCGTTCCCCGGCCCCGGCAGGGCTCGTAAATCCGCTGGCAGGAGGGTGCTGTCCCGGGCCTGGCCAGACCGGGGTTTGACCGGCCGCGGCGGCCGCTTAAACTACTCCGCTCGCCACGGCGAGCCCCCCACGAGTGACCACGCGGATCCACCGCGACTCGCCGAGCCCCCGCTTACCCGCGCTTACCCCGAGAATCCACTGACATGGCCATTGAAACGCTCTACGACAAAGACGGCAGCCTCGCCCCCTTGCAGGGCAAGACCATCGCGGTGCTGGGCTACGGCAGCCAAGGCCACGCCCACGCCCAAAACTTGCGCGACTCGGGCCTGACGGTCATCGTGGCCAACCGGGCCGAATCGGCCAACGGCAAGCTGGCCAAAGAGCACGGCTTCGATCCCCTGCCGGTGGCCGATGCCGTGAAGCAGGCAGATCTGATCGCCATCGCCCTGCCCGATGAAGTGCAGCCTGAGGTGTACGCCAAGGACATCGCCCCGAACCTGACTGACGGCAAGACGCTGTTGTTCACCCACGGTTTCAATGTGCACTTCAGCACCATTGCTCCGCCCGCGGGTGTGAACGTGGTCATGGTCGCGCCCAAGGGCCCTGGCCACACCGTGCGCTGGGAATACGAACGCGGCGGCGGCGTGCCCGCACTCATGGCCGTGCACCAAGACGCCACGGGCACCGCCCGCGACCTGGCTCTGGCCTACGCCATCGGCAACGGCGGCGGCAAGGGCGGCATCCTGGTCACCACCTTCAAAGACGAATGTGAAACCGACCTGTTCGGCGAGCAAGTCGTGCTGTGCGGCGGCCTCAGCGAGTCGATCAAGAAGGGCTTTGAAGTGCTTACCGAGGCGGGCTACCCCCCCGAGCTGGCCTACTTCGAAGTCTGCCACGAGCTTGAGTTGATCATCAACCTGATCAAGCGCGGCGGCCTGGACTACATGCGTTACAGCATCAGCAACACCGCCGAGTTCGGCGACTACTACACCGGCCCCAAGATCTGCGACGACGCGACGAAGACCCGCATGGAAGCCGCGCTCAAGCACATCCAAGACGGCAGCTTCGCCAAGGCCTTCCGCGACGACTACGCCAACGGCTTTGCATGGTTCAAGGCCCAGCGGGCCGAGAACGCGGGCCACAAGGTCGAGCAGGTGGGCAAAGAGCTGCGTCGCATGATGCCGTGGCTCGACCCAGTGGAGATGGAAGACGGCGCGGTCAAGAGCGTTTGAACCGGCCGTTGACACACTGTGAGCAAGCCGCGGGCCTTTAAGGCCCGCGGCTTTTTTGTGGGTGGTGTATGGGGCCGGCAACGGGGGCTGGAAGCGGCTGGGCGTCTCTGTGCGAGAGGCGAGAGGCGAGAGGCGGGGGGGCATTAAACCTGTTGATAGATTTAAGCGTCCCGGGAAGTCCGTAAGGGCCCCATCGCTCGTAACGTGTCAGCGGTATAGATCGCTTTTACGGCTTTTTTAAGCCCTAGAGCGGCGAGAGGAACGAGAGCGGGGCCAGCGGGACGAACGAATGTTACGTTAGTCATAAAAAGAACAATAGCGTGCTTGGATACATATGACTTGAATGCGATAATAAAGGCGAGGCCGCCCCAAGGCAGCCGCAACGCGACGCCCATAGGAACACACCATGAATCTTCCGGACCTCCAACGCACGCTGACCACCGGACAGGTGGGCGACTACTGCCGCGTGAATTACCGCACGGTTATTCGCTGGATCAAGGCCGGGCGGCTTACAGCTCACCAGCTGCCTGGGCGTGGGGATCACCGGGTCGAGGTCCGCGACTTCCTGTCGTTCTTGCACGACAACAACCTGCCGATTCCTTTTGAGTTTGTGAACCACTCGCGGCGAATCTTGATCGTGGATGACGACCCCGCGATGGCCGCCAGTATCCGCCGTGCCTTGCGGCGCGACGGTTACGAAACTCAGATCGCTGAGACGGGATTCCGTGCCGGGGCGCTGCTCGCATCGTTTCGCCCGCAACTGGTCACCCTGGACCTTCGGATGCCCGGGGTGGGGGGGCTGGACGTATTGAAATTCATCCGGGCCAGCGCAGACTACCGCGACGTCAAGGTCTTGGTGGTGTCCGGGGAAAGCCGCGAATCGATCCAAGGCGCCGTGGAGGCGGGGGCCGACGCGGGCCTGCAAAAGCCGTTTCAAAACCCGGTTCTGCTCTCAGAAATCGAACGCTTGTTGGGAGACAACACGCCGGCCTGATCTTGTCTGAATCTCATGCCCCCCATCTTCTTTGCCTCACACTGAAAGTCACCCATGCCTAAGTCCGCCACACATGAGTCTGCTCCATCCGTCGTGCCCCACGTTCTTGTGGTCGACGACGACACGCGCCATCTCGCTGCGGTCCGCCGCGTTCTGAAACGGTCGGGTTTTGAAGTGACCTTGGCGGTGGGCGGGGCTCAGGCCTTGAAGATCGCCAAGGGCGCGATGCCTGATCTGATTGTGCTCGATGCGTCGATGCCCAAGATGTCGGGCCAAGAGTTTATTCGCTGTTTTCGCAAGCTCGAAGCCGCCTTGGCCGAGCAAGAGGGTGATGCCGCGGGTCCCACGCCGGTGGTCTTCTTGTCGGGCTGCGGCGGGCTGCAGCAGCGCATCAGTGGGCTGGATGCGGGGGCCGTGGACTACCTGGTGAAGCCGTGTAATCCCGACGAATTACGGGCCAGGGTCCGCAGCCATCTGCGGTGTGCCCGCTTGTGGTCGGACGATGCGGCTTGAGAACGGGTACGAGAAGTCGGTCTGGCTGGGCCCGGCCCGCGACCGACTTCTCCTACATGCTCTGAGTGTTTTACCGATTCGATTTAAGTGATTCGCTGTTTTGATGCCCCGCAAGGGGTTGCGCGGTCGGCTTGACTGGCCCGCATCTATCCCAATGACCTGGAGTTGCCCATGATTCGACGCCGAACCGATGCTGAAACCCTTGGTTTACACCATCCCGCTTCTGGGGGGTTCAGCAAATCCCCTATGTGGACGATAGGCCGTGGTTGGTGTGTCACGTTTTTTAAAAGCAGGGTGGACGCAAGGCTGTGTCCTTCGGAAGCCGGTTCAACTTTACTTGGAAGTGTAAGGCGGTACATGTTTCCAGACTCAATCATTCAGCGGGTGGCAGCGTTGATTCTGCCCTTTGGCCTGGCGGTGTCCGGTGGAGCGGGAGCGTTTGCGCAAACCGAACCACAGGATTTCAGTACTTCGTTGCTGGAAGGCTTTGGCGAGGTGTCCGAGCCAGGCTTGTTCGACAACCTGCGCTTAACGTTGGACCTCAGCAGCCGGGCGAGCTACATCGAGGCGAACGACGACGTGACGTTTTTGCAGTTCGCGGGGATTGACGCGCACAACGTGTTCAGTGGACCCGGCGGCGACTGGGGCACCTTGGTACTGCAGGGCTACCTGACACGGATTGACAATGCGGACCCCGCTCCAGCGCTCTTCGACGACGGCGACGACACCGAGTTTGTGTATCGGATTTTCAATTTCAACTACACGGGCCTGGCCGGCGGCAAGCTGAACTTCCGGGTGGGACACTTGGAGATCCCCTTTGGCCTTGAACATATCGTCAATACCAATGGCACGCTTCGTCAGTACATCCACCCTCAAAACCTCGGGGTGAAGGCCGACTGGGGGGCGAGTGTGAACGGGTATTTGAATACGTTTGAATACGAGGCCGCGGTCACCACGGGCACGGGCAACGACCTTGAACTGAATAACGGAACATTCACGGTGGGCGGACGCATCGGTACGCCGCGCGACGACTCGACGGTGCTGGGGCTATCGGCTTTCCATGGCGAAGTGGCTGGCGGCGGCCCCGCAGGTTTTGTTCGCCGTACACGTGTGGGGGTGGATGTGACACATACCCTTGGCTTGTTTGGCTTGAAGGGAGAGGTCTCGGCCGGGCGTGATTTTGATGCGGATGTGATCAACTCTTTGGGTGAGGTGAATTGGCGCAACATCGACGAATCAGTGCTTCTCTTCGGACAGATTCGTCATTTCTCGCAGCGTACCGACACGTGGGATGACGCTACCTCCTTGTCCTTGGGCGCGGTGTTGTCGCCTGATGCCCATTGGACGTTCAGCGCCCAATACACCGCGGATGTGACGCGATTCAACAATGCCACTCGGGGTTCGAAGGTGGATTTTCAGTTGCGGTACCGCTTTTAAAAACACCGCCGCAGCCGATGCCTTGTCTCTGAATACCAAACACTCCCACGACTTTGCCTAGGAACCACGCTGATGACTAAAACACTTTCTATCACTCTTATCGCAGCTGTACTGGGGCTTTCAGCCACGCTGCCTTGCTCCGATGCCACCGCCCAGGCGTACTGCGCTTTGCGGGACCCGGTGAGCCAGATTTATTCGGTGTGCCCCGAGGCGGACAACTACCGCTCGGTGGTACGCACCATTGATGAATCTGCCCGTGAGGCGATCACCACGCGCGTTCCCTACCCCATGCATTTCACCGAGTTGGGGCGGCATACGTTGTACGTGGGCATCGAAGGTCGCCGGCCCGTGGGCCTGGTGCAGGCGCGTTCAGAACGCAGCCGCTGGGGCCTGGTGGAGGTGATCTGGTCCTTCGACTTGGATCTGCGTGTGGCGGATTTCGCCCTTCAGCGTTGTCGAGCACGTTCTGCAGACCGCAAGGAAATTGAGAGTGACGCGTTCAAGTCGTTGGTGCGTGGGCGTTCGTTTGATGAACTTCTCACGCTGGTTTCTGCAGACGGCAAGTCGCTGTCGCCCGAGGTGGCCGGATTGATTCAAGGCGATCCGGGCCTGGCGTTGGCGGTGCTGCGATGCGGCATTAAGACGGTTGCGGCGACTGAGGCGGCGTGGAGCGCTGACGTGCAGGCAGCGCGGCTGTGGCACCGGGCGCTGACCTGTTTTCCGCAGGCCGTGAAGCTGGCGCCGCTGGCGCCGCGCGACGGCTCGGCGGTTCTGGATGCGACCCAGGCCGCAACGTCTGCCGCGACTTCAGCGGTGCGATCCGACGGGGTGCAGATGTTCGAGGTGCTTGACGCCGCGGGTGAACGCCTCGGGGCGGTGGTTCGGACGGATTGTGATTTTGGCAATGACCAGATGGCGGTGTGGTGGAGCGTCGACGCCCAAGGTGAAATTCGCGGGGCGCAGACCGAACACGGTGGTGATCCGCTGGTGACCGAGGCGCTCGAAGGCCTACGCGGTTTGGGAATGAAAGAAATCGGTTCGGAAGATTCTTGTGCGAACCCGCTGGGCCTGGTGGCGGCCGAGGTGCTGACGAATGTCACGCCCTATATGGACGGGGAGTGAGCTGATGAAACTTTTCTACCAAACAGGATTGGCCTTGTTGCTGTGCTCGCTGGGGGGGCTGGCCTTTGCGATCGGCATGAGCCGCGGCTACAGCGGCATCGAGAGCAGCACGCTTGAGTTGGGGCCTAACTCGGTGGCGATGCGTGATATCAATCACTTTGAGGTGTCGATTAACCAGTGGTTTATCACCATCGACTTGGTGTTCGGTGACGGGCAAACGTATCTGGCCCAAGGCGTGGCTGAACAGGCGGCGGACCTTAAGCAGGTGCTGGACGATCTTGCCCAAACATCGCTGGCACGCGACGCGCGTGCCGAGTTGTCCGCAGCAGGCAAACAGATCGACATTATCGCGGACTGCATTAGTCAGTCGGCCTTGTGGTCCGCGGCGGAGCGCGACGCGAAACTGGGAGAGGTGATTGACACCTCGGACACGGCGGCCACGGAGCTCATCGACGGCACTGAGAAGATCAAGGTTGTTTTGTATGATCGCTCGGTGAAAGCGGTGGCGGCGCTTGATGGTCAGCGGGCACGCTTCAAGGTGACGGTCGTGGTTTTGGGGGCGGTGTACGTGCTTTTGGTGGGTTTGGTGTGGCGATGGACCACGGTCGGGATTGTTCGCCCGGTGGTTCGTTTGACCCGGGCTGCGGGACAGGCAGCCGTATCGGTGGAGGGCTTTGCGATTGACGAAAGTGGGCCCAAGGAAATTCGTCAGCTCACCCGGGATATTCGCTCGTTTGTGACCAAGCTTGATCGCCAGCGTGTGCAGGCCGACGAGTCTGCACGGCGGGTGCAGGCGGTGATGGATGCGGCCCCCGACGCCATTGTCACCATCGGGCCTGACGGAAACATCGCGACGTTTAATGAAGCGGCTTTGAAGTTGTTTGGTTTGACGTCTGACGAATTGCAAGGCCACGACGCTCAGGCGCTACTGCCCGACTACTTGGTGTATGTGCGCGGTGAGGCGGGCATCGCGGGGGTGGCGGCGGAGATTGCAGCATTCCGCGGCAACGGCGATGCGTTCCCTGCGGACTTGTCAATCAGTGAGGTGGGTTTGAAAGGATCGGTTCATTACACGGCGGTGTTGCGGGACATCACCGCACGCAAGGCCCGCGAAGACGAGGTCAAGAAGCTAAATCAGCAGTTGGTGGATACCAGCCGCCAGGCCGGGATGGCCGAGATTGCCAGTGGTGTGCTGCACAACGTGGGCAACGTTCTGACGAGTGTGAACGTGACCGCGACGAGTTTGAGTGACCGGATTCGCGGATCCAAGATTACCGGACTCAACCGGGCGGTGGAGATGATGAACGCCCACGCAGACGATCTGCCGCGTTTTATTGAGCACGATCCCAAAGGACAGAAGCTGCCAGCGTTTTTGGGCAAGCTGGCCGACATGCTGGGTCAGGAGCAGGAATCACTGCAAGACGGTGTGGGAGGGCTCATTAAGAGCATCGATCACATCAAAGAAGTGGTGGCCAGCCAGCAGTCGGTGGCCCGGGTACAGAACGTGGACCAGGCGGTGGAGGTGTCCGAGTTGCTCGAAGACGCGGTCGAAGTGAATCGGCTGCGGCTTGAGAAGTTCGGCGTGGTGATCGATAAGCAGTGTGAGGCGTTGCCGCCAGTGCGGATTGACCGCCACAAGGTGATGCAGATTTTGGTGAACCTTGTAAAGAACGCCTGCGATGCCATGGAAGGCAACACCGCCGAGACCCGTCACATGACCTTGCAGGCCCAGGAAATCGAAGACGGCATGGTGCGGATCAGTGTGGCTGATGCGGGAAGCGGCATCGCGCCTGAAAACCTGGCACGGGTGTTTAACCACGGGTTTACCACGAAGGCCGACGGCCACGGATTTGGGCTTCACAGCAGCGCAAACACCGCCCAGCAGATGGGCGGACGCCTCACCGTGGCAAGCGATGGGGTGGGCCACGGGGCCAGCTTTCAGCTCGATTTACCTCTTACGAAACAAACCTCTGGTCACGTGGAGACACCATGAAAAACACTGCAAACGAATCGCACAACGAGATCAACCGCCGCATTTTGCTCATCGACGATGAGCGTCCGGTGCACGATGCCTACCACACGGTGCTTGCGGGATCGAAGGTGGGTGACGCGGACTTTGACGACCTGGAAGCTGAGATGTTTGGCGACGCGTCGGAGCCTGCGGCGGCCGGCGGCGGCGAGATCGCCTTCGAGCTGACATCGGCCCATCAGGGTGAAGAAGGCGTCGAGCTGTGCAAGCAGGCGGTGGAAGCGGACAACCCGTTTGCCATGGCGTTTGTGGACATGCGGATGCCCCCGGGCATCGATGGGCTGGAGACGGTGCGTCGGCTGTGGGAAGTGGCCCCTGAACTTCAGGTGGTGATCTGCAGCGCTTACACGGACTATTCGTGGGACGAGGTGCGGGCGAAGTTGGGCTACAGCAGCCGGCTGCTGATTCTGAAAAAGCCTTTTGAGAATGTCGAGGTCCATCAGATGGCCGCGGCACTGACTGAGAAGTGGTCGCTGGCCCGGGCCGCGATGCAGCAGATGGATCATTTGGAAGAGGCGGTGACCGAGCGGACACGGGACCTGGAGCAGGCGCAGAAGCAGCTGCTTCAGGCAGAAAAAATGGCCTCGGTGGGTCAGCTGGCCGCGGGTGTGGCTCACGAGATCAACAACCCGATTGGCTACATCGCGTCGAATCTCAACACGCTGGGCGACTACGTGGCGGACCTGACGCGGGTGCTTGAGGCGTTCTCGTCGTTGCAGGATGCGTTGGAATCCGGGGCAGCGGATGCGGTGTCCAAGCGCGAGGCGGCGTCGGCGGTGGCCAAAGAGGTGGACCTGCCGTTTTTGCTGGAAGACCTTGAGAGTATCGTCTCGGAATCCACCGAGGGGACCGATCGGGTCCGCAAGATTGTTGCGGACCTGCGCGATTTCAGCCACGCCGATACGCCGGACATCAAGGAGGAGGATCTGAACCTGCTAATCACCAAGACCCTGAGCGTGGCTCAGAACGAGGTGAAGTACAAAGCCGATCTGGTCACCGAACTGGCCGATTTGCCGCCGGTGGCTTGTTTCGGTGGCAAGCTGTCGCAGGTGATATTGAACCTCGTGGTGAATGCGGCCCAGGCGATCGCCGAGCACGGGGTTATCACCGTTCGCACGGGGATTCAGGGGGCTGATGCCTGGATCGAAGTGCAAGACAACGGCTCGGGCATGCCGCCGGAGGTGATGAGCAAGATCTTTGATCCGTTCTTTACCACCAAAGATGTGGGCAAAGGCACGGGCTTGGGCTTGAACCTGGCTTACAACATTATTGAATCACACGGCGGGAGCATTGACGTGGAAAGTGAGGTGGGCAAAGGCACCACGTTCCGCATCGAAGTGCCGATCGCCGGCCCGCCCATGGCAAAGGAGGTTGCGCATGATCAAGCCGCTTGAATCACAAACACGGGCGACAACCCAGCGCCCTCCGCGGGTGCTGCTGGTCGATGACGAGGTGGCGATTCTCAACGCCGAGCGCCGTCTGCTGCGCAACGAGGGGTATGAGCTGTTCACCGCCACCCACGGCGCACAGGCTTTGGCGTTGTTGGAAAGCGACGGGCCGTTCGACCTGTTGGTCACGGATTTCCGCATGGAAGACATGACGGGCATCGAGTTGCTGGAAAAGGTGCAGAGCCAATGGCCTGATACGCAACGTGTGATGCTCAGTGGTTATTCGCAGGTGGACACGATCTTGGAAGCGGTGAACCGCGGGGCGGTTTACAAATTTTTGGCCAAGCCGTGGAACGACGAAGAGCTGAAGCTGAGCCTGCGGCGTGCCATTGAGCAGGGGGCGCTGGAGCGTGCCAATGCGCAGCTGCTCAAAGAAGTGGAGCACCAAAACCTTCGGTTGATGGCGCTCAATACCCAGTTGGAGCAGTACTACGACGACGCCATTCGGGGGTTGAATTTCAACCAATCGCTGTTTCAGTGGATTGATGCGGCGGTATTGACCGTGGATTACGACGGGGTGGTGGTCGGGGCCAATGCCCGGTTGATTGACTTGTTGGGACCTGAGGTCATCGGGTTACAGAGCCGGGCGGTGCTGCCCGAACCGCTGCACCGCGCTTTGGATGCCGGGCGGATCGACGGAAGCGGTGACGCGGGGAGGCTGCATCTGGCCGGACGCGATCTGCAGTGGCGTGCCCGCACTTTTGTGCATGAACGTGAAGGCCGCGGCCGGGTGATCACCCTGTGGGAGGAACTGTGATGGACACAACGTCTTCTTTACCCACAACCCAGGCGGGAGCCACGGCCCCCGACGAGCCGGTGCGCCACACGGTGTTGCTGGTGGACGATGAGATAGGGATCCTGCGCGCCTTGAAACGGGTGCTGCGGCGCGACGGACACGAGGTGGTGATGGCCAACGGCGGCCGCGAAGGCATCGAGGTGCTTGAGAGCCGCGAGGTGCATCTGATTATCTGCGACCAGCGGATGCCCGAGGTTGCCGGGCCCGAGGTCTTGGCGCGGGCTTTTGAGCTTCAGCCCGATGCGTTTCGGATCACGTTGACGGGGCAGACGGATCTGACGGCGGCGCAGCAATCGATTAATGAAGGCCACGTCAATCAGTTTTTAATGAAGCCTTGGGATGATGACCAGATCCGCAAGGCGGTGGCCGACGGGCTGCGGTCTTCCGCGTTGGTGGTGGAGAACCGGAGGCTGGAAGAACTCACGCGGGCCCAGAACGCCGAACTGGAGGCCTGGAACCAGACGCTTGAAGCGAAGGTGACCCTGCGCACCGAGGAACTGACGGCTCGCAATGCGCTGATTAACCAGACCCACAAGGCGGTGGAGCGGATGCTGCACGATTTTGTGGAGTTGACCGCGTCGTTGATGGAGGTGATGAGCCCGTCGCTGGGCCTGCATTCCAAGCGTGTGGCGCAGCTGTCCAAGCGGCTGGGGGGGTGGATGAAGGTGAGCCCGATGGTGCTGCGGGACCTGGAGTTGACCGGGTATCTGCACGACCTTGGCAAGGTGGCGAGCATGGCGGACGATTCGGCCGACGGCGCCGAATCGTCTCCCGAAGTGGGTTACCAGATGTTGGTCGCGGTGGCGGGCTTCCACCGCATCGCGTTGGCGGTTCGGCATCAGGCCGACCGCTTTGACGGCGAGGGCAATGCGTCGGGGTTGGTGGGCGAAAAGATCCCGGTGATTTCACGGGTGCTGGCGGTGGTCGAGGCTTATGACGCGGCGGTGTTTGTGAATCCAGAGGATCCCACGCAGATCGACCCTGCCGCGGGTCGGCGGGTGTTAAAAGACCAGTCGGGTAAAACACTGGATCCAAAGGTGGTCCAGGAACTGCTGCAACGCCTTAAGCCTGTGGCGAGCCCGACGCCCGTGGCCCAAGAGTCCCAAGCCCAAGCCCACGCCGAGCCCGCGGCAGTGGAGCCCGAGCTTGTGGATGTGCCCGCGAAGCACGTGCGTGAAGGCATGGTCATTCACAAAGATTTGGTGAACAATGCCGGTGTGTTGATGGTCAAAGCTGGGACGGTGATGACCCAAACCATGGTCGAGCGGATCCGCAAGATGGCGCACGGTGAGCTTCTGCTTAAAACGTTGACGATCCGTGTGATGCCGCCCGAGGCCGATGACAAGCCGCAGGCCGCGGCGTAAGTCAGGGCGTGGGCCGGGCCGCATCGAGCTGGCTTTGCCGCATGGCGAACCGGGCACGCTGCTGGGGGGTGTGGCGGTCGTGGCAGCGGGGGCAAGCGACGCCGGGCACGTAGTGGGTGTGGGCGCGGTCGTCGGGGGTGGTGGGCCAGCCGCAGGCGAAGCAGAGCTCGTGGTCGGTCTCGACCAATTGGCCGTCGGCTGCGCGTTGAACTGCGACCCGGCGATCGAAGACGAAGCAGGCCCCACGCCAGCGTGATTCGGCTTCGGGTACTTCTTCGAGGTAGCGCAAGACGCCGCCGCGTAGGTGGTAGACGTCGGTGAAGCCGCGGGCTTTCAAGAGGGCGGTGGACTTTTCGCAGCGGATGCCGCCGGTGCAGAACATGGCGACTTTTTTGTGGGTGGTGGGGTCGAGCTGCTGAGCGACGAAGGCGGGGAAGTCGCGGAAGGTGGGGGTGTGGGGATTGACGGCCGGGCCGGTCGCGCCTTCGAAGGTGCCGATGGCGATCTCGTAGTCGTTGCGGGTGTCCACGACGGTGACGTCGGGGTCGTCGAGCAGGCGGTTCCAGTCGTGGGGGTCCAGGTGGGTGCCTGCGTCGCAGGCGTCGACGTCGGCAACGCCGAGGGTGACGATTTCTTTTTTGAGCCGCACCCGGGCCCTGCGGAAGGGCGGGTCGGTGGCGGTGGACCACTTGACGTCGAGGTCGGCGAAGAGCCCGTGATGGTCGCGGCGCAGGGCTTCAACGAAGCCGCGGAGGGCGGTCTCGGGGCCGGCGATGGTGCCGTTGATGCCTTCGTGGGCAAGCAGCAAGGTTCCGCACAACCCCGCGTCGCGCAGGGCGTTTTGCAGGGGGTCGCGCAGCTGCCCGGGGTGATCCACGCGGACAAAGCGATAGAGCGCAGCAACCGCGAAGGGCGCGGCGTTGGCGGTGGGGTGGGGGCTGGGGGACGGCTGAGTGGGCACAGCGCACACGATACCGCCGGGCTGGCGGTGTGTCTGAGCCGCGGGCGGGCGGCACGGGGCCGGGCCGCGGCTTTAGGGGCGGCTTACTTGGAGCGGAATTGCTTGTTGGGGCGTTTGGGCTTTTGGCCGCCTGCGAAGGGGGACGGCGCTGGGGCCAAGGTGTGGCCGCCGCGCGGGGGTTTCACGCCGCTGCCTGGCTTTTGGTTGCCGTCGGCTTGGCCGCCGTTGGCGGGCTTGAACTTGGACTTGAAGGGCTTTGCGCCGGGCTTGCCGCCGGGTTTCCCTCCGGCGGGGTGGGCGGCTTTGGGTGTGAATTTGGTTTTGGTTTTGAATT
>JALZVY010000044.1 GCA_023300125.1 Phycisphaera sp. | reverse complement strand
TACCTCGACGCCCGATGCAACACAAGAAAATTCACCCCGGCCCCAAACAAACATCCCGCGCCCCGCCCCCGCTACCCTTAAAGCGTGGAACAGCCCCGAACCATCTTTCACCTGGACATGGACGCCTTCTTCGCGTCCATCGCGGTGCTCGACGACCCGTCGCTCGCCGGCAAGGCGGTGCTGATCGGCGGCACCGGGCCGCGCGGCGTGGTCAGCACCGCGTCTTATGAAGCCCGCCAATACGGCTGCCGCAGCGCCATGCCCATGGCCCAAGCCCTGCGCCAGTGCCCCCACGCACTGTGCGTCGACGTTCCCGGAGCGCGCATCCGCGAGCTGTCACAGGCCGTCTTCGCGGTGCTCGACACCTTCTCGCCCCTGGTCCAGCCCTTGTCGGTCGACGAAGCCTTCCTGGACATGACCGGCACCCAGCGCCTGATGGGCGAGCCGCGCGTCGTGGCCCAGCGCCTCAAAGACGCGGTGCGCGACACCACCGGGCTGGTGGCCTCGGTGGGCGTGGCCCCCAACAAGTTCTTGGCCAAGCTCGCCAGCGACCTGGAAAAACCCGACGGCCTCACGGTCATCACCCCCGACAACCTCGACGCGACGCTCACCCCCCTGCCCGTCGGCAAGATCTGGGGTGTGGGCCCCAAGGCCCAGGCGGTGCTGTCCCGCCACGGCATTCAAACCATCGGCGAGCTCAAAGCGATGGGCCAGGCCCAGCTCACCGAACACTTCGGCGACCGCGGCACGCAGCTCTTCGCCCTGGCACGCGGGATCGACGACCGCCCAGTGGTCCCCGACCGCACCGCAAAGTCCATCGGCCACGAGCAGACCTTCGGCGAAAACCTCACGCGTGCCCAAGACGTGCGGGCGGTGCTGCTGGAGCAAACCGAGCGCGTGGGTGAGCGTCTGCGCCGCCAAGGCCGCACGGCCCGGGGCATCACCGTCAAAATCCGCTTTGGTGATTTTCAAACCGTCACCCGCTCATGCACGCTGGACCGCCCCTCGCACACCACCGACGAGCTGTGGGCCGCCGCTCGCGGGCTGTTTGACCGCTGGGCCGCGTCGGGCTTTCGCTCGGTGCGGCTGATCGGCATCAGCGCCGGGCCCCTGGCCAGCGAAGGCGACGGTCACGCCCAAGCCCCCTTGTTCCCCGACCCCCAGCACGAGCGTCGCCGGGCCCTCGACGCCGCGGTGGATCGCATCGCCCAGCGCTTCGGCCCGCGCACGGTTCACCGCGCCGGGCCCGCCGACCCTTCGGGCTGATCCACCGCCACGTCGAGCACCGCGTTAAGCTGCGCCGCGCGTTCTTCGCGCCGCGTATCAAGCACATCGGCATCGGCCAGCGCAAAAAGCGCCCGCCAGCGCGGACCGACGTCCAGCCGATCGCGCACCCGCAGCGTCGCCCCCGTGGGCAAACGCTCGGCCCACCCCGCGCGGACCGACGCCCAGAAGCCGCCCACCCGCTCCCAGTACGCGCCAACGGCCGACGGATCGCCGCCGCCGCGGCGCTTGTAACGAATCACCCCGTGCTCACGGGCCAGCGGCGTATCCGATGCGCTGAACTTCACCACCGACTCCTCGCGGGTCCACCCACCCACGCCGCCGCCGTGCTGCACCACCACCCGGTCTTGCACCTGGCCCCAGGCCACGGGGACCGCGTCCGCATCCGCCCGGTCCGACTCATGCCGGGCCGCGGGGGCGGCACTGGCTTCCTGGGCTTCCCACTCCGACACCGCGCCCGCGTCGCCCACCTCTCCGCGGTGGGTCCACCGTCCCACCGCGGCATAACCCGGCGCGTCGTCAGCGCTATACACCGTCCGGGTCCACTGCCCCAGCACCGGCGGCACGGCCTTGACCGACCACAGCCCGCCATCGGGCACTGGTCCGCCGTAGGCCAAGTGCCGCCCCGCGGCGTACTCCCAGTCTTCGCGCCAGTGCTTGACCACCAGCGGCCCGTCGCCGATCAACAACAAATACTGAAGGCTCACCCGGTGCGGCGACCGTTCGACCACGCGCACGCATTCGAGTGCATCCGCCACATAAGGCTTGGCCAACACGCGCCCGGGCACCAAAGCCGCGGTCTCCGCGTGGCGGTAGCTCACCGCAAACGTGCCGGCCATCGCCAACACCGCATCCAAGTCCGCCGCTGCCGGGCGGGCCCGGGCCTCAGGCGGCCCCACCACGTCGATCTCAGACTCACGCGCGGCAGACCATAGCGCCGCGTCTCCCACGCCGCGGGCTGCACACCCCGTCAGGGCCACTAGCAGCAAGGCGAGAACCGCCCCACGCATCATCGATAGCTTGTCCGCGTGCTTCACCACCCGAGTGTACCCACCGGGCTTGATCGGCAAACCCCACCTCAGGCCGCCTCGTGATCGTCGTCGATCGGGCTCAACGCACCGAGGTGTCCGCTCTGGGCGTCGGCCTCTTCCAGGTCTTTGGCCAAACCCAGCACCGGGCGTTCGGCAATCATCGCCATCGCTGCCTCGGCGTCCACCGCGCGGCTGTACAACCAGCCCTGGGCGTGATCGCAGTGCAGACTGCGGAGCAAGTCGACCTGCTCTTGACGCTCGATGCCCTCGGCGATCACCTGCATGTCCAAGTTGCGGGCCAGATCGGTGATCGTCGCGATGATCGCCCCGTAGCGGCGCACCGCGTCGCCAGCGTTGGCGATGAAGGTGCGGTCGATCTTCAAAATGTCCAGCGGAAGCTCTTGCAGCACGTTCAGGGACGAGTGGCCGGTGCCAAAGTCGTCCAGCGCGAGCTTCACCCCTAGCTCCTTCAACTCGATCAGCTTGGTTTTCATCTCGCCCACGTCGTTCATCACCATCGTCTCGGTGATTTCCAAACGAATACGCGAAGGATCCAAGCTGCGCTCCATAATTTCATGGGCCAGCAGGTTCACCAGATCCCCGTCGTACAGCTGAGCACGCGACAGGTTGATGTTCAGGAAAATATCACCATCGCCCATCTCACGCCACCGCGCCAACTGCTCACACGACTGGCGTATCACCCACGCGCCCACGGGCACGATCAGGTTCAGCTCTTCGGCCATGGGCACAAAGGCGCTGGGTTCCACCACGCCACGCTTGGCGTGGTGCCAGCGAATCAGAGTCTCAAAACCCACCACGTATCCCGAGGCCACGTCCACGATCGGCTCGTAGACCATCTTGAATTCTTCGTTTTTGACCGCTTCGCGCAGATCGCTTTCCAACTCGGCCTGGGCCACCAGCGTCTCGTGCATCTGATGGTCAAAGACCACATAACGCGCCTTGCCGTTGTTTTTGGCGTGATACATCGCCGTGTCGGCGTCACGCAGCAGCTCATCGACTGTGGTGTAGCTCTCGGAATTCATCACGATGCCGATGCTCGCGGTCGACACCACGCGGTGGCCGTCAAGAATGTGCGGCTCGTTGAACGCGCTCAACAGCCGGTTGGCCACCGCGATGGCCGCTTCTTCGCTCTCCAGCCCATCGAGCATCACCACGAACTCGTCGCCACCCAAACGGGCAGAAATCTGCTCCGACTCTTCCAAGCCCCCAGATGTGGTGGCCGCGGTGTCCACGCTGCGGATATTCTCACGCAGCCGACCCGAGATGCTATTGAGCAGCAAGTCGCCAACCTCGTGCCCCAAGGTGTCGTTGACGATCTTGAACCGGTCGAAGTCCAAGAAAAGCACCGCCAGCTTCCGGTCGGGATAACGCTGGGCCCGGTTCATGGCCTTTTCAAGGTGCTCCATCAGCAGCTTGCGGTTGGGCAAGCCCGTCAGCTCATCGTGATAAGCCACGTGGCGCAGGCGGGCCTGCGCGTGATGCTGCTCGGTGGTGTCGGCAAACGTCACTGCCAGCCCGTCGCCCAGTTGAACCACCGCCAACTGCACCCAGCGGCCGTTGTCCAAGCGGTACTGTTTTTGCACCGGTAGGCCGGTCAGCACCGTCGAACTCAAGTCGTTGAAGATCGCATGATTGACCAGGCAAGGAAACACCTTGGACAGCAGGTGCCCGGTGACCATGACCTCGCTCTTACCCAGAAGATTCTCTGCCGCGCGGTTGATGAGCTGCACTTCAAAATCCACCACCCGGCGGTCGTCGTGACGCACCGCCTTGAGCACGCTCACACCCCCGAGGCTGCTCTCCAAAATACAGTTGAGCAGGTGCTCTGTACTCATCTGATGCGAGGCAGTCGACCCGACCCGACCAGACGGATCCGGCATGGCCGAGGCCGCCGCTAGCGGCGCTAGCGGCGCGCCTCCAGCCCCAGCATGCTCGTGGGCATAATCTCTCGACGGTCCGCTGGGGCTCAAAAGTTCACCCACGCCCGTGACTGCCAGTAGCCCCCCCACCAGGAAGCAGCCCCACGACGCCAAGGGCGGCGCCATTTCATACCACTGCTCAAAATCAGGAAGGTATTGCGGCCCCCACGAGGGGTAGGTCAGCAGCGCGGCCCCGATCCCCAGCACACCCAGCCCCGCCATCACCAAAAACAACCCAAGCCAGCCCCCGCCTCCGCCGCTGCTCGCCTGCTTCGACGAAGTACCGGCCTGCGACACGCCTTTGGACACCTCGTCCACGAGCTGGTCCAGGGCCGGGCGCATCGACGCATCGACCTGCTCAAACGCCAGGCCCACCATGAATTCACGGTTGCCCAGCGGCCTGCGCCACTGCACCCGCCCGTGGATCGACACTTCGCCATGATGCGCCGCGTGCAGGGTCACCGGCACCGCACCATCGATTTCCTGGCGAGAAAGCACCCGAGCGCCGCTACGCGACAGGTCGACCACCTCACCCAAATCGCAGGTCAGGCGATCGGGGCGGTAGCGTGGGTGCTGTCGTTGCTCGGCAAAATTCATGTCAGACATGGCGGTTTCGTCGCGCCCCCGGGAAAGCGGACATCCAAACAATTCGGACGTACACCCCCCAGCTATCGACGCTCCTTCACACGCACTTGACCCCCTCTCGGCGGGTTGCGCATATGTGCAAAACGCCCCACCCGGGGCCTGAAGGGCAACACCCGCCATCGGACGGCCTTCCGATAAACCCTTGGCGCGCAGCAAAAGACCGCGGCACCGGCCGCGGTCTTCCATAAAAACGTGCTATTGGCACAGGCTACTTAGTAGCGGTAGTGCTCAGGCTTGTAAGGGCCTTGCACCGGCACCGCGATGTAGTCCGCCTGCTCTTGGCTGAGCTCGGTCAGCTTCACGCCCAGCTGGTCCAGATGCAAACGAGCCACCTTCTCGTCCAGCAGCTTGGGCAGCAAGTAAACCTCGTTGTTGTACTGGTCGTTGTTTTGGGCCAGTTCGATCTGGGCGATCACCTGGTTGGTGAACGACGCCGACATCACGAACGAGGGGTGGCCCGTGGCGCAGCCCAGGTTCAACAACCGGCCTTCGGCCAGGATCAGCACGCTGTGGCCGTCCTTGAAGGTCCACATGTCGTACTGGGGCTTGATGTTGGTGCGGGTCGCCAGATCCGCCAGCTCGGCCATCTCGATCTCGTTATCGAAGTGCCCGATGTTGCCGACGATGGCCTTGTCCTTCATCTTCGCCATGTGCTGGGCGGTGATGATCTTGTAGTTGCCGGTGGTGGTGATGAAGATGTCCGCATCACCAATCACCTCGTCCAGCGTGGTGACCTGAAAACCTTCCATCGACGCCTGCAGGGCGCAGATGGGGTCGATCTCGGTCACGATCACACGGGCACCTTGGCCCTTGAGGCTCTGGGCACAGCCCTTGCCCACGTCGCCGTAGCCGCAGACGACCGCGACCTTGCCCGACACCATCACGTCGGTGGCGCGGAACAGCCCGTCGATCAGCGAGTGACGGCAGCCGTAAAGGTTGTCGAACTTGCTCTTGGTGCAGCTGTCGTTCACGTTGATCGCGGGGAACAGCAGCGTGCCTTCCTTCTGCATCTTCACCAGGTTCTTGATGCCGGTGGTGGTTTCTTCCGAAACCCCCTGGCATTCTTCAGCAACCTTGGTGAAACGGCCGGGGTTTTCGGCCAGGTTCTTACGCAGCACTTTCAGCACGCTTTCCCACTCTTCGGGCTCGGTCTTGGCGTCGTAGTCGGGCACTGCGCCCGCGGCCTCAAACTCCAGGCCTTTGTGGATCAGCATGGTCGCGTCGCCGCCGTCGTCCACGATCAGCGTTGGGCCGCTGCCGTCGGGCCAAGCCAAGGCCTGATCGGTGCACCACCAGTACTCGTCCAGCGTCTCGCCCTTCCAGGCAAACACAGGCACGCCCTTGGGATCGGCAATGGTGCCGGTGGGGCCAGCCACGGTGGCGGCGGCCGCGTGGTCTTGGGTGCTGAAAATGTTGCAGCTCACCCAGCGCACATCAGCACCAAGTTCCACCAACGTTTCGATCAGCACCGCGGTCTGCACAGTCATGTGCAGGCTGCCCATGATGCGGTGACCTTTAAGCGGCTTGCTGGCGCCGAACTCTTTGCGGCAAGCGATCAGACCGGGCATCTCTTGCTCGGCAAGCATCAGCTCTTTGCGGCCCCACTCGGCGAGGGTCTGGAGTTCGTCCAACGAAGCGCCGGGCTTCAGCTTGTACTGCAGGCCGGACTGGACATCGGGTTCGAGGGTCAGAGGCATCGGGGTTTCCTTAGGAGAAAAGTGGCGAAGCAATCAAGTGGCCAAGTGGCCATGGGGGAGGTTCATTCGCGGGGCAAGGCTTGCCCCGCCGCAGTGTCGCAGCGGGCGATTCACAGCAACGCCCGATCATCGGCATCGCCGGTCTTGGTCGCTGTCGCAAGCAAGAGCGCTGGGCCCGTGGCGTCGGGGTCTGGCGGCAACGGCTGGAGATTGGCTTGGGCAAACCCCGCGGCCTTCAGACGTGCGGTCAGGTCACCAGGATCAAAGCCCATGCTGCGCTGGCCAGTGCCGCGCCGAAAGTCCTCGCGGTCGTGCATCAGCAGGTCCAGCACCACCGCCCGGCCCCCGGGACGCAGCACCCGCACCATCTCCGCCAAAGCACGGTCCACGTCCGCGTCGTCGAGGTACGCCAGCACCAGCACACACAGCGTCGCGTCGCAGCTGGCGTCGTCCAGCGGCAGATCTGTCAGCCCGCCCATTTTGATCTGCACGTTCTTCAGGCCCCGGGTTCCCGCCCGGGCGGCCTCCAGCATCGCCGGGCTGTTATCCACCCCCACCACCCGGCGCACCCGCGGGCTCAGCGCACGGGCCAAGCTGCCGCTACCGCAGCCCAAATCCGCCACAGTCCAGGTGTCGGGCACCAGCGACAACAGCGCGTCGTGCGAAAAACCCGCGCCGTAAATCGCATCGCGGGTGCGGTCCCAGTCCGCCGCGGCCCCGGCAAAAAACGCCTCGGGGTCTTGGGCACGCTCAGTCAAACGTGCTTTCAGCCGCACCTGGTCTTGGGCCAGCGTGGCCCAGTTGGCCGTCTGCTCGCGGGTAAGCAGCCACAAGCCGCGTTGCCCTGGCTCGAGTTCATCCAACACCATGCGATAGCGGTGGGTCGTGGCCACCCGGCGGTGCACGATCCAGCCCTCGTCGCCCAACACCTTCAGGTGCCGGCTCACCGTGGACTGCGGCATCTGCACCACCGCACACAAATCCGACACCCCAAGTTCTTCCTGCTCGACCAAGCGCACCAAACGCACACGGCTGGGGTCTGCCAGCGTGGCCATCCAACGAAGCATGGTGTCAGGAGAGGACGTGGTGGGCATGCCAAGGACGAGCAAGCGGCGGGGCAGGGGGCGGGGCAAGAACAGGCCAGGGGCGGCCCCAAAGCCAATCGGTCCATCAGTCTATCCGGATGAACGGATATTTCCACCCCAAGGCCAAAATTAAGCGCAAAACGCCTTTTTTTGCCGCCCTACCCCTCCCCGCGTCGGCGATCCCCTTACCGTGAGTCCATGCGTCTTGCCTTTTTTCTGTTCTTGGCTCTCCTTCCCGCCCTCACGTCCGGCTGCGTCCAGACCCGCGTGTCGAGCCCGCGATGGGAGAAGATGCGCGAGATCGCCGACCCCCCACGCGGCTCCGCCGACGGATCCCCCGCGGCGGCCCGCGGCACGCGCTACGCCATCCAACTGCGTACGTTCAGCGGTGACGACCGACTCCAACAGGCCTACAGCTTCGCCGCTGCGCTGCGCGAAACCGGGCAGATCCCCGGCATCTGGTTCACCAACCTGGGCGACAAGACCGTCGTGTACGCCGGGCGTTTCCGCCGTCCTGACAACGACGACGCCAAGCGAAGCCTCAAAAGCGCCCGCGACGCGCGTTTCGAGGGCGGCCGACCGTTCCGCCGCGCGAAGATGACCTCCATCATCCCCGACCACCAAGGCGTTGCCGACCGTTGGGACCTCCGCCCCCACCGCGGCCTGCGCTCGCTCATGGTCGAGATGTACGACGCCGAGGTGACCCGCAACTTCCGCCAGCGCGCTGAAAACCGCGCCGCTGAATTGCGTAAAGAAACCGACCTGGACGTCTACTACTTCTTAGGCAACCACCAGGCCTATGTCAGCGTAGGCCTCTTCGATCCGGCCATTGACTACATCATGGTCAACAACGTCGAAACCCCCGGGCCGCGCATTCGCGAACTTCAAAAACGCTTCCCCCGCCTACAACGCAACGGCAAGCCGTTTAAGAGCAGCCAAGCCCGCACCGAAGACGGGATCGAACCGACCATCGTGATCCGAGTGCCTTAACCGCACGCCCCAAAGGCGCCGGCAAGCGTTGCGACTTTTCAGTCGCTTGGCACACCTTTTGAACGTCGGCTGTAGTGCGCCCCCCACCCCACCGCAGCGGCCGCGGCAATCACACCCCAGCACAGCGTCTGCGCGCCCAAGGACATGGCATACCCGCGGCCCGCGGCCATCTCCAGCCACGCCACATAGCCCCACGGTAAGGCCAAAGCCCCAGCCCACACCCCCGCGGTGAACGGCCCCCACCGCTTCGCGCCCGCCCGGGCCACAGGCAGCAAGCCCATCGCCCACAACAGGTACCACGGGTGCACCGTGCTGCTGAGGGCCACCATCATGGCCATGTAAATCAGCCCCACCTGCCACACATCTTTCTGCCGCAGCGTCGCCACCACCAGTGTGCCCATCAGCACCACCAAACACACGAAGTCGGCGATGCGTTTGGCCTCTTCGCCCCAGCCCCTGTCCAGGCCCGCCCGCTTGGCCATCACTTCAAGCAGCGGGTGCACCGAGCCATTAAAACGCCACCGCGTCACAAAGCTGCGCCCAGTCTCCATCATGCCCGACAGCCCCCCTTCCATGAAGACAAAGGGCAGGTACAGCAGCGCCAGCGCCCCCATGCACGCGCCCGCCGCCCAAACAATACGGATAGGCCGATCCCGCAAGCCCCAAGCCAGAGGCAGAGCCAAAGGCAAAGCCACCGGCTTCACCGCCGCGGCCA
>JALZVY010000043.1 GCA_023300125.1 Phycisphaera sp. | reverse complement strand
GCGCGGATGGTCATGCACGACTTCATCCCCGACAAGCAGCGGCACTTCTTCGCCCAGCTGCCGTTTGTGGTCCTCGGCAGCGTCGACGCCGCGGGCTGGCCCTGGGCGTCGATGGCGTTTGGCGCCCCAGGCTTTGTGGCCACCCCCGATGAACGCACCCTGGCCGTCCACGCCCCCGCGGTGCCCGGCGACCCCCTGGCCCACAACCTGGCCGCGGGCCGCAGCGTGTCGTTTTTAGGCATCGATTTTCACACCCGGCGCCGCAACCGCGTGAACGCCACGGTGACCACCCCGCCCGCCCAGGGCCCCGACGCCGCGGGCTTCACCGCGCAGGTCAACCAGTTCTACGGCAACTGCCCCAAATACATCCAGGCCCGCGAACCGCGCTGGGCCCGCGACCCCGCCGCGCTGCGCGCCCCCGCCCCCGCCCCCGAGCCCGTTCCCTTCACCACGCTGGATGCCTACGCCGCCAACCTCATCCGCAGCGCCGACACCTTCTTTGTCGCCAGCCACGCCGCCGCCCAAGGCCCGGGGCTGTTCGGCGACACCGGCGGGGTCGACATCAACCACCGCGGCGGCCGGGCAGGCTTTGTCAAAGTCGTGGGCAACACCCTCACCATCCCCGACTACGCCGGCAACTACTTGTTCAACACCCTGGGCAACTTCTTGCTCAACCCCAAAGCCGGGTTGTTGTTTCCCGACTTCAGCAGCGGCGACCTGCTGCAGCTGGTGGGCACGACCGAGATCCTTGCCGACGACCACCCCGAAGTGCTCGCCTTTCACGGCGCCCACCGCGCTTGGCGCCTGCACCTTGACCACGGCCACCTGCTGCCCCAGGCCGCGCCCCTGCGCTGGACCGACGCCGAAGAATCCCCCTTCCTGGCCCGCACCGGCGCGTGGGACGGGCCCGCCGCATGACCCCGCGGCGTGAGCCCGGACCGAGGTGCTTTGGTCTGTGATGTGGGGTGGTGGATGCGGTGTGCGGGGTGCGGTATGGGCTGTGGTTCGGGCTGCCGTTTTTGCGGCGGGGTGTCGCAGTTCTGCAACACCCTGTGGACATAGGCTAGAGGTCCCGCGAACGTATTCATGTGCGACACCGAGACCGCATCGCGCGGCCGTGTCGCCCCCCGTTTCCAAGGAGTTCTCTTCGATGACCTGGCAATACCTCACCCTCAGAATCAAAGCCTCCGGATTTTTTGGCGTCAATCTGGATTACGACGAAATGAACGACAAGCTCAACGCCTTGGGACGCGAAGGCTGGGAGCTCACGTCGGGATTCGACCGCAGCAAGCGCAACGGAATCTCGGGCGAGGTCGTGCTGATCCTCAAGCGGCCCGGGGCTTAAACGCACGGGCCCGTAAGCCCGGGGCAAACCAGCGCAAAACCCGCGCAAGGCGGCGGTATGCTGATCCGCCATGGAAAAGAACATCCTCTGCTTTGGCGACTCGAACACCTTCGGCAGCGACCCGCGCGGCGTGGCACGCCACGACCGCCACACCCGCTGGCCCGGGGTGCTGCGTGACACCCTGGGCACAGGCCACTGGGTCATCGAAGAAGGCAGCGGCGGCCGCACCACCGTGCACGAAGACCCCATCGAATCACACGCCAGCGGCAGCAAAAACGGCGCCGCGTACCTGCCCGCCTGCCTCAACTCGCACAAGCCGCTGGACCTGGTCGTCATCCTGCTGGGCACCAACGACCTCAAACCCCGCTTCGCCGTGCAAGCCGACGACATCGCCCGCGGCGCCGGGGTCTTGGTCGACATCGTGACGTCGTCCACCGCCGGCCCGCAAGGCGGCGCCCCCCAGGTGCTGCTGATCGCCCCGCCGCCCACCACAAGCTTGGAAGGCCTCGACTTCGCCGGCATGTTCGCCGGAGCCGAAGAAAAGTCGCAGCGCCTGGCCGGTTTTTACGCCGCCATCGCCAAAGACAAAGGCGTGGGTTTCTTGGACGCCGGAGCACTCATTGAAAGCAGCCCCGTCGACGGCATCCACTGGGAACCCGCGGCCCACGCCACCCTGGGCCGCGCCGTGGCCCAGCGCGTGGGTGCGATGCTGGGTGCAGTGTGAGGCGTGAGGATCGGATGCGGGCTTGAAGGGTTTGAGATGCATGGGTGTTCGCAGGGGGGGCGCGGGGGGCTGACACCGCGACGTCGGCGCGACGTGCCCGCGACGCCCGCGCCACGTGCCCGCGACTTGCGCCCGCCATCCTGACACCGCCATGCTTCGCCATGGCTCGTCATGTTTCGTGATTTATTGAACGCCGTGCTTTTAAGGCAGGCGCCGCGGCTAGGGTTGTGCTCGCGTGACCTCACGCTTTTTGACCTTCCTTCTTCCCAGGCCCCCCGGTCGCCGCGGTGCCCCTTTCTTTGAAAGAGTGTGTGATGAATCACCCTGGATGTCGTCTGGCTGCTGCTGCTCTGCTTGTGTGTGCGTTGATGGGCGGGGCCGCCGGGGCCCTGGCCGCCCCTGGCCAAGCGGTCGCCGTGCGGGTGTGGCCCGGCGGCGGCGTCAGCGTTGAAACCCTGTGGGACCTGCACTTGGGCCTCGGGATTCACGACACCCACCACGACACCCAGCGTGACGCCCACCCTCACGCCATGCCCCGCGCCGTAGACGCCGTGTTCGGGCCCGAGGACACCAGCTTGGTGCTGGACCGCCAGGCCAACCAAGCCACGCCCACCGCCGGCCCGTCCCAAGACGGGCACACGTATTCAAGCCACGCGATCACAGCCACCCGTCTGAACCAACCCGCGGGCAGCACAAGCCCGTCGCCGTGGGTCATCATCCAGGCCGACGGCGTCCGCATCGTGGACGCCAGCCGGGCCAGCGCCGGCCCCCTGGTGGCGGTGCTCGCCGCGGGCATTCCGGCCCCTCACCAGCTCAAGGCCGTCGACCTGATGCTCATGCCCGCCCACGCCGACGCCCAGCAACTCGCCGCCTTGGCCCAGCACCTGGCCCCGCGCATCGCCGTGCTCGCGCCCGGCTCGGGGGTTGATCAGGTCGGCAGCGCCGCGGTGGTGGTGATTGGGCACAACACCGTGGCCGTTTCGGCAGGGCAAGCACACACCGGCACCCGCTGGGTGCAACCCAACGACCAGCCCTGGGCCATGCCCGCCGCGCTGGCCCAGGCCTTCGAACGCAAAGAAGCCGCCAACGCCGCCTCGCAAGCCGTCTTCGCCCCGCTCAGCATCGCCCAAATGGACTTCGTACCCGGCAACGGCACCCACACCCCGCGGTGGAACCCCGAGCACATGGACGCCACCGAACGCCTGTTCTTCTCGCGCATCTACCACAGCGTCGACCCCGAAATCCCCGTGATGGATCAGCGCCCCAAGCAGATGCCCGACCAATACACCCCCGCCCACCCCCAATGGATCGGCGCCGAAGAAGCTCGCCACATGCAGCGCACCCAGGCCTACAGCCGCCGCTTCGCCTACCTGCTTGAAGCCCCGCCCACCGTCCCCGACACCCCCGCATCGATCCGCCGCAACCGGCTGTTTAAAAACCCGCTCGAACTCTTGGCCCTGATGCACCGCCACTACGGCGAGCACACCGCCCACGTCAAAAAGAAGATGGCCCTGGATCATTGGCCCGCCCAGTAATCCGCCCGCCTGAACCGTCGCCGCGGCACAGAAAGCGCCGCAAGGCCCCCGTCATGGTCGGCGGCGGTTTGGCGCTGCATCAGCGGCATGCGCCGGGTGCAGGTGCTGCGAACAATGACAACGCCTTCCCCCGTGTGGGACCCCCTCCGCCATTCCCGCGCATGCGGGAATCCAGCGGGCTTGCCACGGCTTTGCGGTGGGTGCTGTAATGCGTTTCAACCGCGCCGCGGCGGACGTAAGGTCGGGTGTGTGGCGGAGAAGGACGTGCTCTCATGACAAAGGATGTCCTGACCTCTAAGTTGTCCTGGCGCGACAACCCCAAGGCAGTGCTTCGCACACCACAGAGGACACAGAGCTCCGCGTTGCCCGCGATTGGGGCCGTCGTTTTTTTGCGGCGTCTTGCCCGCTACCTAGCCCGCGGCGCGGAGATCACAGAGGAAGACAGAAGAGCGAGAGGCCGTGCGTCGCTCGGCGTCTAAAAGAAATCTTTGTGGCGGTGAAAGTTGAGTCGAACGCGGGGTGCGACGGTTGGTTTGAATTAACGATGTGTGACGGGGGTCGGCCGCAAGCAGGAGGGTCAATAGGGTGACTGTCACTTTTTTTCGTCGCGTCGGGCGCAACGTCGGGCGTGTGGTGGAGAAGGACGGGCAGGGGTGGGGCAGGGCAGGGGGTGGGTCAGACCTGTCGAGACCTCGCGTCACGGTGCCTTGTCCCCGGTTTCGGCCGGTTCGGGAGGCGGGGGATGGCCTGCGACAGCCGTTCTAGACGCCGCGGCCTGATCTCGCAGGATGGCGTCTTGGTGCGCCTGGGTCTTGAAGTACCAGAGCAAGAAGCCGACTAGCATCACACCGAAGGAGATCCCGAATAGCAACCTGATTTCGTGCCGTCTGACTTTTCGCTGCTGAACCTGCTGAGCAAACTCTTCGATCTTGAGCTCGTGGAGCTTCATGTCGTGGGCGAACTGGGGCGTCACGCCTTCGATCTTTCTTGTTTGGTGCGTGAATCCGAACCCCGTGGATCCCTCAGACGCCTGCTTCCAGTACTCCTGTAGAAGATCTTGCAGGGGCTTTAACTCTTCCGTTGCAAACCATAGATCTTGCGCTGCGCCTAATGCGGGCGCATACGCCGTAATCACCGCGTCAACCCGTCGGCTATCAATGTATACCGCGAGCACGCAGCCGACGAGCCCCGCGATCGCGATGAACTTGTAGAGGTTGTCGGTGGGGGGCTTGAGGGCGTTGATCATGAGGGACTCGCGGGCTTGGGCGCTTGAGGTGTGTGGGCCACCGCATTGTCTACGAATCGGAGCCACGGTTTTGGGGCATTGGGACCGTTGGAATCCCGCCTTTGCGGCAAGGCCAAAGGTGGGCTGTTTTCGGGGGTGTCAGACCCATGCGATCCTGTCAGACGCGCTGAATTGACCAGATCAAGCACCCGCCCGGTCGAGTCACGCAGCGATTTTTTCGCTATTGAATACCGCAAGTCGCTTTCCCCAGTGTGAGATCCCCTCCGTCATTCCCGCGTAGGCGGGAATCCAGCGGTCTTACCACGGCTTTGCGATGGGTGGTGCAATGTGCTCCTCCCGCGGCGCGTCGGATTTAAGGGTGTGCGTGCTGTGGAAAAGATGGTGCTCTAATGACAAATGATGTCCTGACCTCAGAACTTCCCCAGTGGCTTTGTCTTATACGCTAATCAAGACCAGACCCCAGTGATTTCCCCAGACCCCAGTGATTTCCCAGGCCGCGATCATGCCCGAGCAGAAAAACACGTGGGAGATCACCGGGTTGGAGGGGATCGACGGGTGCTTTTCCAGCAGCCGCAGCGCCGTCGTTTCGCGGGCTAGCGCGAGATCAGCGGATTTGTGCTTGGGGAAGATTCAATTAAGGGAAGCGGGGCGGCTGCGGGCGTGGTGAGCTCGTTCGCGGAATCCGGTTTGGTTGGGGCGGCCACGGGATCGGCAATCTCAGAGACTCGGGCCGGCATGCGATACAGCGTCATGCCGGCCAGATCGTCCCACCCGTACACCCGCACGAGCCGACCACGCTCTCCGGTCTCGGGCACGTACGACGCCATCACCACGTGCTCCCGATAGGTCCGCAGCACGACATACCCCGGGATCTCTTCGACCGCCACGTAGCTGTCGGGGTGGAGGGCGTGGCCTCGGCCCAATAGGAAGGCGGTCGCCCCCGCGATCACCGCGGCGGCCAGCAGGGGGCCGGCGTACCGGCCCAGGTAGCAGCGTGCGCCTTCCAGCGGCGCTCCGAACACGTTGCTGAAGGCGCCGCGCTCCTCGGCAGCGGCGTCGGAGTCATCGGGGTCGTAGAGGATCCCCGCAACAGTGCCAACACCCACTCCGGCGAGCATGACCAACGCCGCGATGTGGTAACCCGCCAGCCAGATCAGCAAGACGAGGGACAACGCCGGGAGGCCAGTCGCGATCGAAGCGCAAGAGTTCTTAAACCAGTTTCGCCCTGAACGCGCACCCAAGGCAGCCCAAACCGCGACCCAGAACCAGAGAAGCACTAGGAAAGTTGCCGCCCCAAACGCCGCGACGAGGAAGTCGGCCAGCGAGATCGTCACCACCCCGCGTGGGATGCGGAACGTCTCGGTGTAGCCCAGCTCGTAGCAGTAGGCCAACCCGTATGCCGCACCCGAGGCCAGCGGCAGGACCAGAGCGGCGGGGGAGATAAGCGGCTTGGGCGCGGCGTCGGCGGGTTCGTCGGTTGAGGATGCGGTTTCGGGCATGGTGGCATGATCCTACGTTTCGTGGTGGCGGAACGTAGTTGTTGTGAGCCGACACCGTCAGATGCGCCGCCCGCGGTTATGTGTACGAGTACTTAATCGGGTTCGCGGCGCCGCGTTTGCGGTACAGCTTGGGCACGCGACGGTTGTTGTAGGCACGGCGAGCTGTTTTGTCGGCCACGTGTCCGACAAAGCCGTGGCGCCCGGGGACCGGTTCGCGGCCGGGGAAGTTCTCTGCCGTGGCTTCCATCCACTGGTCCACTTCAAACACCTCCCGGATCATGCCGGTCACCACGGCCAACACGTAGTCGGCGCGGCTGGCTTTCTTGGGACTGATCTTCCACGCGTAGCGGACCGCTTCGTAGAGCGACCCCTCGGCGGCCGTTCGGTTCACCGTAATCATGACCACCTTGTGGGTGAACTTTGCGTCTTTGGCCTGATATCGCTGGATGACTTCCGCAGCGTGCATGCTGCCAAAATCACCGCTACCCGCGCCGCCGGCGATGTTGGTCAGGCCCGGGTAGGCGTCGATCAATGCGGCCTCCACCTCGAAAGCGGTTTTGGAGTCCATGCCGTGGCGATGGATCACGTGGCCCACGTTCATCCCCGTGTTTCGGATATCGCGGATCCGCGTCAGCTTGTCGCCGGGATCGTCAGAACTCAACTCGTCTTGCACGTGGGCAAACACCCGATTGCCCTTGCCTTTGCCGACGTAGAACGTCTCGCCGTTGCGCGGGTCGATCAGGCGGTAGACGTAGGTCTTCAATTCGGTGATGACTTCAGTGGGGAAGGCTTTCATGGGTGTTCCGATCGAGAGGGGGGCTATTCAACATCAAATCGCTGCTTGAGCCGTTGAATGGTGTGGTCCCACTTCGCGGCCTTGGGCGCGGCGACGGTGTTTTGGTTGCCGAAGAAGCCCTTTTCCTTGATGGCGTCGTCGAGCGGGACCGTCTTGATCCAGTCGATTCCCACCATGTACTCCTTCTTGTCTTCATCGAGGTGGAATCCCTTTCCCTTGGTGGGAAGATCGAGAAACGGCATCAGTACGCCCTTGTCGTTCTTGGCTTCAAACGCTTCGATGGGCACGGACTTGGAGCGGACGATCCCGACACCGAGGTACCCGATGCCCGGCGCGCGCACCCACACGCGGTCGCCCGGCGAAAGGTTGCTCAGCGTGTTGACGTACCACGCCCCGCCGCCGGCGCTGATGTAGCCGTATTTCACAGCGTCTTCCCACGCGCGGTGAGGGCACAGGCCGTAGGAGGCGTAGTACTCGCCATTCCACTCGCCCTTCTTACCGGGTTTGCTCACCGTGCCTGTGGTACCAGCGAGCATTTCGGCGAAGCCGGGAGGGCGTAGCCAGACCCGGGATAGATACTCGCGTTCGCCGTCTTTGAAGCAGTGGAAGAACACCGCGTTGATGCGGACTTCGTAGGTGTCCGCCAAGTAGGTCACGATGCGTTCGGTCGAAGGATCAAGGCTGGACGCAACGATCACCAGTTCATGCGACTCGTTCAGCTCGTCGGGCATCTCCTTAACGTCGAAACGCTCGCAGAACGCCTGGTCGATCGAGCGGGAGGGCATCTGGGGCAGATATTTTTTTTGATATTGCTCGAAGACCGACGCGATATCGTCGTCGTCAAGGGTCTTGATCCATGAGCCGTAGTCGAGCACCTGGGCGACGACGTCGCGGGGTGTCTTGTCGCGCTTGAGTTCGAGCACCACGAGCTGCCCGTCGCGGTTCATCGCCAGCAGGTCAATACGCTTATCGAAGGCTGTTTTGACCTCGCGCCCGATCACCATGAGGTTCGGGTCGGCGATCGCGATGTCCGTGGCCAGGATGTTCTGAAGCCGGGATTCGAAATCCAAAGCGGCGAACGTGACGGGCTGGACGCGGTCCTGGTCGATGCGCCAGGCAGAAATTTCAAGAGGCATAACGTAAGGCTCCTACAAACTGCTGGGAGACAG
>JALZVY010000042.1 GCA_023300125.1 Phycisphaera sp. | reverse complement strand
TACGCCAACTTCTTGGCTTTCGTGGCGATCATGTTGGTGATCGTCTTTCAGCCCGAGCTGCGCCGCGCCCTGGTGCGGCTGGGCGAGGCCCGCTTCTTCCGCCAGACGGGGCTGCGCAAGGCCCGCGTGGTCGAAGAGATCCTGTCCTCGATGCAGTATTTGGCACGCAACAAAGTTGGGGCGCTGATTGCCATCGAGCGCGAGGTGGGCCTGGGCGGCATCGTTGAGGCGGGGGTGCGGCTGGACGCGGAAATCACCAAAGAGCTTTTGAATACGATTTTTTGGCCCGGCTCGGCGCTGCACGACATGGGGGTGGTGATCCGCGGCGACCGGCTGATGTCTGCGGGGGTGCAGTTTCCGCTGGTGGATGCCGACGCGCTGCCCCAAGAACTGGGATCACGCCACCGCGCGGCGGTGGGGCTAAGCAACGACGCGGACGCGCTGATCTTGGTGGTGTCTGAAGAGACCGGTGCGATCAGCGTGGCCGAGCGTGGCCGGTTGACCCGCAACCTCAGCGCCGACGACCTGCGCACACAGCTGAGCCGCGGCATGTCGCAGGTGACCCTGGACCCCGAGGGCAACGCGGTGCCCGACGCCTCGAACCCGCCCGCCGCCGACTGACTTGATCCTGTGAACACCCGCGCGGCCGCCGCGTGGGCTCCTGATACGCCCGATTTCACTTATGAATCAGCGCACCCTCATCCAGAAGCTGGAAACCATCGTCGTGGTCACCGTGGTGGCGATGCTGGTGTGGCTGTACGCCGAGGGCGCCAGCACCAAAGACCGCAGCCGCGAGCCGGTGTCGGTGCGGTTTGTGGCGCCCGACGGACGCGAGCGTAATTTTGCGGTCAGCCCCGATCAGGCGGTGTCGGCGAGTGTCAGCTTTAAAGGGTCCAGCAGTCAGGTGCAGAATTTTTTGGATCTGGTGGGTGACCCCATCGAGCTGATCGTGGAGCCCCCCGACGCGGGGCAGACCACCCGCACCCTGGTGCTTGCCGATGCGCTGGTGCGCAACGACGCTTTCGGCAAGCTGGGGCTGGGCAACATCGTGGTCGAGCCCGCCACCTGGGAGGTGGTGATGCGGCCGCTGGTCACCGTGACCCTGCCGGTGCGGGTGGAGATCGGCGACCTGCCGCTGGACCCGGCCACCACGCCGGTGGCCACGCCCGACTCGGTGGAGATCACCGCGCCCGCCGACGTGTTGGACGGCTTGGGCGACGCGGTGGTCTTGGCACGGCTGGACCGCGGGGCGCTGGCGGGGCTGAGCGAAGACCCCGCCACGGGCGGACGTGAAAAAGTGGCCCGCAACATCGCCTTGGAGTTTCCCGCGGCCATCGATCGGCGCAGCCCCTCGACGCGGCTGAGCAACCAGGTGGTGCGGGTGAATTACACCCTGGCGGACCCCGACGCGACGGTGACCGTCGAGCGCGTGCCGCTGTACGTCAACTTGCCCGTGGGCACGCAGCTGGCGTACCGGGTGATACCCAACGACGGTCAAAAGTTCTTATTCGATGTCGAGCTGCGTGGGCCCAAAGGGCTGATCGACCGCATCGCCGCGGGCGACCCGGCCTATCCGGTGACCGCCGAGATCCGCATCAAGGACCTGTCGGGCATCGAGAGCACCACCGACGAGCAGCCGGTGGTCGTGCCCCCTGCGGGGGTCACGGTGGTGGGTTCGCCCCCGCGGGTGGGGCTGCGGGTTGAACGCCGCGTGACCGGGCCCTGAGCACAGGGGAGCGGCGGCGTGTTGAGATATGATTAGGCCATGACCGCCGCCCCCGCTGCCGACGATATCACCACCGATCTGCCTGCCTACTGCCAAAAGCTTGGTGAGGCCGCCCGCCGCGCCGGGCTTGCCATGGCCGGAGTCTCGGGCGCCCAACGCGACGCGGCGCTTCAGGCCGTGGCCGATGCCCTGGAAGCGGCCAGCGACCAAGTGGTGCAGGCCAATGCCAAAGACCTGGCCGCCGCGCCCGGCTACGGGCTGAGCGAGGCCATGATCGACCGCCTGCGGATCGACGCCGCGGGCGTGGCCAACATGGCCAACGCCGTGCGTCAGATCGCTGCCCAGCCCGATCCGGTGGGCAAGATCATCGAAGGGCGTGTGCTGCCCAACGGCATCCGTCTGCAAAAGGTGCGGGTGCCGCTGGGTACGGTGCTGATTATTTTTGAGTCGCGCCCCAACGTCACCTGCGACGCGGCGGCGTTGTGTCTGAAAAGCGGCAACGCGGTGGTGCTGCGCGGCGGCAAAGAGGCGCTGCATTCCAACGCCGCGATCGCCCGGTGCGTCGCCCAAGGCCTCGACGCCGCGGGCCTGGACCCCGCGGCGGTGCAGCTGGTGAACACCACCGACCGCGGCGCGGTGACCGAACTGCTGAAGCTCGACACGCTGCTGGATGTGTGCATCCCCCGCGGGGGCGAATCGCTGATCCGTGCGGTGGTCGAACAGTCGCGCATCCCGGTCATCAAGCACTACACGGGCAACTGCCACGTGTATGTCGACGCCGCGGCGGACCCTGATCTGGCGGTGGACGTGGTGGTGAATGCCAAGACCCACCGCACCGGGGTATGCAACGCCGCCGAGACGGTGTTGCTGCATCAAGCCACCATCGACAACGGCCTGGCCGAGCGCATCGGCGTGGCGCTCTCGAACAAGGGCGTGCAGCTGCGGGCCGACACCCGCTCGATGGCCGTGATGTCCGGTGCCACGCCGGCCACCAACGACGACTGGAACGCCGAGTACCTGGACCTGATCTGCGCCGTGCGGGTGGTGGACACCCTCGACGACGCCGCGGCCCACATCAACCGCTACGGCAGCCGGCACACCGACGCCATCTTGACCCAAGACACCGCCGCGGCAGACCGCTTCGTGCAGTCGGTCGACACCGCCAACGTCATGGTGAACTGCAGCACCCGCTTCAGCGACGGCCAGCAATACGGCCTGGGCGCCGAGATCGGCATCAGCACCGACAAGCTGCACGCCCGCGGGCCCATGGGCGCCGAAGACCTCACCACCTACAAGTGGGTGGCTTGGGGCAGCGGCCAGGTACGTGGGTGAGGGTACGAATTGGGATCGCTGCGTTAAATCGCTTCACGTTGAACTGTTTTTGCCTCGTCGTCGGTCTTCAATCGCGCTCCTCTTACTGCGAACGTCCTTCCTGTGAAACCCACTGCGCCGATCGAACTGGTGGTCTTTGACCTTGGCCGCGTGCTGGTGCAGATCGCCGACGATCTGGAAGACGCGGCGGCTCGGGCCGGGTTGCAGGGGGTGGCGGGATTCACCGGCGACCTGTCGGCCCACACCCGGCGCGGCGGCAACGCCGAGGTGGGGCGGCTGCTGAGCGCCTACGAACGGGGCAACGTCTCCACCACGGACTATGCCCAGGGCATCGCCGCCCAGGTGGGGGCGCAGCAGGCCGACGTGGCGGCGATTCACGACGCGGTGTTGATCCGTGCCTACGACGGGCTGGCAGGTTTTTATGACCGCCTGGACGCGACGGCGTGCCGCACCGCCTGCTTAAGCAACACCAACGCCGCCCACTGGAAGCGCATCGCCGACCCCGGCGACCCTGCTTTTTTGGATCCCGACCGGCTGGATTTCCGTTTTGCCAGCCACCAGATCCGCCAAGCCAAACCCGATGCCCAGGCCTACGCCTACGTTGAATCCGCGACCGGCGTGCGTGCCCAGAGCATCCTCTTCTTCGATGACCTGGCCGAGAACGTCGCCGCGGGGGCCGCGCGGGGCTGGAACACCCAGCTTGTGCCGCGGATGGACAACCCCCTGCCGTGGCTGACCCAGCAGTTGGAGACCGCAGGGGTGTGGTGAGCGATGAGGGTTTTTGGCACTGGGCGGCTGCACGTCGGCAGGGCGGACCACCCGGGGTGCCCCAACGTGTGACGGAGCCTATCGTGGGGCTGTGAGCACTCCCCCCAAACCCCTGACTGAACGCGCTGAACGACCCGGCACCGCCATCCGCGGGCCTTGGATGATCGTGATCACGTTGGGGATTGCCGTGCTGACCCCGCTGGTCACGGTGGGGGTGTATCGCGTGGTGGACCGCCCCGACCAGGGCCAAGCCGACGCCGCGCCGCTGGCATGGGACCAGCGCGCCGCCTGGCCGCAGAACCAGTTCGTGGCTTACAAAAGCATGGAACGCGGCATGATGTCGGCCGCACGCACCAACGAGAAGTACAAAGACCTGGGCTTTCATGTGGACCCCGGCGAGCAGGCCCGGCTGCTGGACCTGGCCCACCTGGCCCGGCGCGACGCGGCGGACTTTGGCTCGTCCAGCACCTTGGCCGAGTTGGATCAGGCGGTGACCCAGACCCGCGGCCATTTTTACGCCCACTTCTTGCGGGCGGCGTGGCACCGGATGAACCACGACCTGGACGCCGCCCAGGCCGACCGCGTGGCCGCCTTTGCCGCGGCGTCTGCGGCGCTAATCACTGCTCCGGCGCTCGACGGCAGCCAGACCCTGGCCTTTGGTGCCGATCAGGTGGTGGACGACCAGCTGGACCGCTCGCTGGTGCTGGTGTACCCCTTTCTCGATGCCGACGCGGCAGGGTTGATTCACCTGCCGGTGTACAAAGCAATCCTGCGGCGCTGCGACCCGGCCGTGCCCGCGGGCGTGGCCGAGGTCGATGAACACCCGCGGTGGTTCACGTGGTTTGGGGCTGTGGGCCGCCTGCCGGCCCTGGGCGAGTCTGCCGACCCGACGGTGGTCGGGGCGTATCGGCCCTAGCCGCACCGCACCCCGGCGGCGCGACCCGATAAACTGGGCCGGTGACCCAAGAACCGACCGCCCCCATCAAGATGGCCCCGCTGAAAAGTGCTTTCGATGTTTCGATCGCGCCGCCGGGATCCAAAAGCCTCACCAACCGGGCCCTGCTGCTGGCCGCGCTGGCCCAAGGCACCTCGACGCTCAGCGGCGTGCTGCTGGCCGACGACACCCGGCGGATGCTCGAAGCCTTGGACACGCTGGGCTTCAGCGTCAAGCTCGACGAGGCCGCGCGGACCGTCGTGGTCGAAGGATCCAGCGGGGCCATCCCGGTGGACCAAGCCAAGCTGATGCTGGGCAACGCGGGCACGGCGGTGCGCTTTCTCACCGCCGCGATGGCCCTGGGTGAAGGGCCGTACACCATCGACGGCATCGCCCGCATGCGCGAGCGGCCCATCGGCCAGCTGGTTGAGCCGCTGCGCGAGCTGGGGGCCGAGGTTGAGTATGTCGACAACGCGGGCTTCCCGCCGTTGACCGTCGAAGGCATCGAGCCCGACCCCATGGCCGCGCTGTCGGGCGGCAACTCGGTGGCGCTGGAACCCACACTCAGCAGCCAGTTCATCTCGGCCTTGTTTCAGATCGGCCCGTGCTTGGTCGGCGGGTTGGAGCTGACGTTTTCGGGCCGCATCACCAGCCTGCCCTACGTCAAGATGACCCTGGACCTCATGGAAGTCTTCGGGGCCGAGACCGCCCGCGACAAGGGCTACCGCTCGGTGCGGGTGCGGGGCCGCGGTTACAAGGCCGCCGACTACGCCATCGAGCCCGATGCCAGCAACGCCACTTATTTCTTGGCCGCCGCCGCGGCCACGCCCGGGGCCAAGGTGCAGATCCCGGGCCTGGGAAGCGAAAGCCTGCAGGGCGACGCGGAGTTCTGCGACGTGCTGGGCCGCATGGGCTGCGACGTGACCCAGCGCCTGCACGACACGGTGGTGGCCGCGCCGCCCGACGGGGTGCTGCGTGCGGTGGAGGTTGATCTCAACGACATGCCCGACACCGCGCAGACCCTCGCCGTGCTCGCGCTGTTTGCCGAGGGCACCACGATCATCCGCAACGTGGGCAACCTGCGGGTGAAAGAAACCGACCGCCTTGCGGCCCTAGAGACCGAGCTGACCAAGCTCGGCGCCGTGGTCAACATCACCGGCGACGACATCGCGATCACCCCGCCGTTTGATGGCAAGCTGACGCCCGCGGCCATCGACACCTACGACGACCACCGCATGGCGATGAGCTTTGCCGTCGCGGGCCTGCGGTTTTCGGGGGTCACCATCAACGATCCCGACTGCGTGAACAAGACGTATCCCGGTTTTTGGAACGACCTCGACACGTTGCGCTAAGACGGTCTTCCCCGATGTGCGACGAAGCCCGCGTCCAACTCGATCTGGCCCACCGCGTGCGTTTCACGCGTGATGCGTTTGATCCGGTCAACACCACGCTGGCCCAGGTCGTGAGCAGCGACCACCCCGGCCGGGCCTTGGTGGTGGTGGATCGGGGCCTGTTGAACGCCCGGCCCGAACTGCAAAACCAGATCACGGCCTACGCCGATGCCCACGGCCCGGAGTTTCCGCAGATCGTCGCCTTCCGCACCCTGCCCGGTGGAGAGCGGGTCAAGAACGATCTGTCTCTGCTTGAAGAACTGCTGGGGGTCTTCAATCACCACCGCCTGGACCGCCACGCCTACGTCTTGGCCATCGGCGGCGGGGCGCTGCTCGACACCGTCGGCTTCGCCGCGGCGGTGTGCCACCGCGGATTGCGGCTGGTGCGCATGCCCACCACCACGCTTTCCCAGGGAGACTCGGGGGTGGGGGTCAAAAACGGCGTGAACATGTTTGGCCAAAAGAACTTCATCGGCAGCTTCGCCGTGCCCCACGCGGTGGTCAACGACCTGGCCCTGCTTGAGGCCCTGAGCGACCGCGACTGGCGTTGTGGGCTGAGCGAGGCGGTGAAGGTGGCGCTGCTCAAAGACAGCGCATTCTTCGACCAGATCGAGCGCGACCGCGAACGGCTGGTGCAACGCGACCCGGTGGCCGGCGACCGGGTGTGGGAGCGCTCGGCCGCGCTGCACCTGGGCCACATTGCCCGAACGCCCAGCGAAGGCGGCGACCCCTTTGAACGCACCACCAGCCGCCCGCTGGACGCGGGCCACTGGTCCGCCCACCAGCTTGAGCGGATGAGCGACTTTGCGATCCGCCACGGCGAGGCCGTAGCCCTGGGCTTGGCCTTGGACGCCGACTACGCCTTGGCCACGGGCCTGCTGCCCGCCGCCGACCACGCCCGCATCGTCGGCTTGCTCGGGGCGCTGGGCTTCGACCTGCACCACCCCCTGCTGGCAGACCCGCGCTTGCTTGAAGGCATCGAGGCCTTCCGCGAACACCTGGGCGGAAAGCTGACGCTCACCTTGTTTGCGGGCGTGGGGCAACCCGTCGAGGTGCATGAAGTGGACGCCGACCGCCTGGCGGCGGTGGCCGCGGCGCGGGCGGCGTCGGTGTTGGGCCGTGTGCAAAACACGGGCCGTTGAGCGTGGTCAAGCCACGCCAACGTAAGTATGGCGGTGAGGGCTGAAGGGGCGTAAGATTGGTTTTTGTATCTTTGCTTGATCCTTTCGCCAGAGTATTTCCATGATTTTCTTCTGATCTTTTTCGCGCCTGTGTTTTTTGTTTACGGTGTTCTTGGCGGCACCGCTCACGTCGGGGCAAGCCATCGGCACCAACGATCGTGTCGAGGATCAGGCCGTCAAGGATTCTTGGAAGATGTCGCCGCGTGACGCGGTGGTGCTCGATACCAACTTGATTTTCAAAATCTCAAGCTGTGCGATGGGCTCGCACACGGACTATGCCTGGATTGACGCGTCGCAGGAATACCCCCGCTTTGCGGTGGCGTGGCCCCAACGACGGCACGTATGGATTGGGTCGCCGCTGATACCGATCGACATCAACGTTTACCCCATTTTGGTGTTGACCTACCGGGCCCACGGGACCGAGCAGAATCGGTTTTGGGATTACCACGTCGATCTATTTACCGATGCGGGGATGGGCTCGCCGTATCGCGGTATTCGCGTGGCCAACCCTGAAACGTCGACCCCGTTGATTGCGGACGGCCAGTTGCGCGAGTTCCGTATCGATACCCGAGAGATTGAGATCAAGCCGGAAAGCGGTGTCTTTGCGACCCGGCCGTTTACCCATATTTGGGTGGGAACGCGCTCGGGCTTGGAGGTGCCCGCGACGTTCGATTTGGTGGGCTTGCGGCTGGAAGCCACTGACAAGACCCGGCTGCCCGAGGCCTACGCCGACGAGCAGCCGGTGCGGCTGCGTGTGACCGATCCCGCGGGCCGACCGGTGGGGGATGCCCAGGTCACGGTGGACGCGCAGCGGATCAACTTCGCCCGCACCGGTCGCACCGATCGGTTTGGATACGTGACCCTCACCCCACAAGGCAACGCGACGGGTCAGCACACGGTGCGGGTCGAGAAGGACGGCTGGATGCGGACCGAGTTTGATGGCTTGCAGGTGGCGGGCGACGGGGCGGTGCCGCTGGTGGTCGAGCGGGCCGTGGTGTACCGCGGGCAGATTATCGACGAGCGCGGGGCGGGCATCCCCAACGTGTCGGTGCGGATGTACCCCGCGGACAGCCGGCATACCGGGGCGAGCCCTGGCCGTGTCCTGACGCGCACCGCGGTGGCCACGGGGCCCGACGGGCGTTGGCAGAGCCCGCCCATGCCCGCGCGTATTGAACAAATGTGCCTGCGGTACACCCACACCGGCTACGTGAGCGATCGACACGCCGAAGTCAAACCCGGCCACGACAGAGATCAACTGATTCGTGAATACCCCGTGGCGGTGATGCGCGACGGTTTACAGCTGCATGGCCGGATCACCCCCGCGGCGGGCCAGACCTTGGAAGGGGTCAAGACTGAGCTTGTGGTCGACGGCATGCGCAAGCCCCTGCCGGGTTGGGTGCATGAAGACGGCACGTACGGCCATGGGGCGATTGAACCCGGCCGCGGACAACTGGTGGTCAAAGCGACCGGCCATCAGGACTACACGGTGGATTTCAGCGGCGGCGCGGGCCGTTTGGAGCTGGGTGTGCAGCTGGTCGAGGAATAGGCGGCGGGGCTGTTTTTTTCAGAGCGGCGGGGAGCGTGCTCAGGCAACTCAGCCGTGTCGGCCTTTTGTGCTGCGGCTAACGAGGCGGCGGCTTTGCGTCACGCCGGGCGAATGGGGGCGGTGCCCTACAATCGCCCCATGGACGCAGAGCCCCCCCCCTCGCAGAAGCTTGACGCCACGGTGGACCGCTACTTTGTGGAACACCGCGCCAAGCTGCTGGACGTGGCCGCCTTTTTGGACCGCTGCGACCGGGCGACCGGGGGCGGGCCGAGCCAGGCGGGCGATGCGGACGGCGACGCAGACTTCCGCGTCGAGGCCCTGCGCCGGGCCGTGGCGATGCTGGACGACGGCAACCCCGAGCGGACCAAGCGCATCTTGGAGCTGATGAGCGACCTGAGCGACACGCCCCTGGATGCCAGCCCCGGTGGGGCGGCAAGCGGGGCCCCGCGCCCCGAAACCGGAGTGTGACGCGATGGCGTACATCGACCCGCACATCCACATGGTCAGCCGCACCACCGACGACTACCGCGCCATGCAGCTGGCGGGCTGTGTAGCGGTGACCGAGCCGGCGTTTTGGGCGGGCTTTGACCGCTCATCGCCCGAGGGGTTTCGCGACTACTTCGTGCAGCTGACCGAGGTCGAACCCGCCCGCGCCGCGCGCTTCGGCATCGCCCACCACGCCTGGGTGTGCATCAACCCCAAAGAAGCCGAAGACCCCGGCTTTGCCCGGGCGGTGATGGCGCTGCTGCCTGAGTTTCTCGCCAAGCCCAACGTGCTGGGCGTGGGCGAGATCGGCCTGAACCGCAACACCAAAAACGAGCTGGCGATTTTCGAAGAACACCTGGCTTTGGCCCAGGCGCACGACACGCTGGTCTTGATCCACACCCCGCACCTGGAAGACAAGCTCAAAGGCACGCGGCTGATCCTCGATGCGCTCAAGCGCTACCCCAAGCTGACGCCCGACCGCGTGCTGATCGACCACGTCGAGGAACACACCGTGGGCGCCGTGCTCGACGCGGGCTACTGGGCGGGCATGACGCTGTACCCCGACAGCAAGCTGAACCCCCCGCGGGCGGTGGACATCGTCGAGTGCTACGGCAGCGAGCGGCTGTGGGTGAACAGCGCCGGCGACTGGGGGCACAGCGACCCCTTAAGCGTGCCCAAATGCGCCGCCGAGATGCGGGCGCGGGGGCATTCGGTGGAGGCGGTGTCCAAGCTGCTGCTGGACAACCCGCGGGCGTTCTTGGAGCAGTCGGGGCGGTTTGTGCTTGACGTGCGGTGAGTAGTGCTTGGGCCGTGGTCACGCGCGCAAGGCAGGTTGGGCTCGCTGCGCTCGCGAGTTGATGGTTTTTGGTTTGATTTCTAGGAAACTGGCTCAGGATGCCAGAGATTCCCGGGTGCATCGCACCGAGACCTCACAGAGAACACAGAGGAAGGCAGCGGACGCAAGCGGTGGGGAGGGGGCGTTGGCGTGGGGCATAGGAATGCGCGCCGATGCGGTCTTGCC
>JALZVY010000041.1 GCA_023300125.1 Phycisphaera sp. | reverse complement strand
TGAGCAGGGTGGACTTGCCCGAGCCGTGCGGGCCAACGACCGCGCCGTGCCAGTTCGCGGCGCGGAAGCGCTGCACCACGTCGTGGGGGCTCAACGCCGGGTCGTGCGGGCGGAAGGCAAGGGCCTCCACACGGTCGATGCAAAAGGGATTGCGATCCGCGGACAGCCCGCGGGTAGACAGGCCGGAGGTCCGCTGCGCGCACTGGGCGGCGGGCTCATTCATCGCTCTGCGTGTCGATCGCGCCCAGGCGGATGGGATAGGTGGCCGGGGCGTCTGCGCCATCGGCGTTGAGATGAAAAGCCCACTGAACCGCGACGAGCCGGCCGCTGTAGGTCAGCGGTCCTGGAGGCATCACCAAGTCGATCAGCTGGGCACCTGCGGCGTCTAGGCCTTGCGCGGCTTCCCACTGGTGGCGGAAGGCGACGGCGCTGTCGGTGGTGCCCCGTCCGCGGGTTCGCCACGCCAGGGTCAATTCGATCCACTGCGGGGGCGTTGGGGTTTCCCAGGCCACAGCCACACTCACCGGGTCGCCGGGGGCGAAATCCACCCGCCCTTCCAAGTCGATCTGCAGCTGTTCGCTCACGCCATCGCTCCTTGAAGATCGTCCACGGGCGCTGCGAAATACCCGCGTGGGTCGTCGCCGGGCCACACGGTCAACACCAGGTTGTGCCGGACATCGGGCACCAGCGTCATCCAGGCTTTGATTTCGAGGGTCCAGCGGATCTCGTTGTTCTCTGAACGAAACGAGTGCATCACCCCCGGCGGCAGTTGAAAGCCGAAGACGCCGCTGGCGGTGATGGCCCCGGGTTGGTCACGCGAGTCGAAGAGCACTTCTTTGTAAAACGCGTGGGTTTCGGTGGTCGTGTCGGTGCCTCGGCTGTAGGTGGCACGCTCTTGCCCGGCCAGCCGCACCCGCAGGCGTCGCACCCCGCGCGGGGGGCGGCTAAACGACCAGGCCAGTGTGTTTGGCGAGGCGGGGTCGAAGCTCTCGCGATCGGCCAACACCCGCAAGGTGGGAGCCAGCAGGCCCAAGAAGAAATACAGCGCCCACAGCCCCAAACCACCGGCCACGGCGGGCGCCACCCAAGGCGGCAGGTTGGATCCCGGGTTCTTGATCACGCCCGCGGCCGCGGCACCGGCCACAACCGCGGGCACCAGCAACACCAGGCCGCAGCCCACTTGGCTCACGCGGCCACGCGTGACGATTTCGATGGTGTGCCCCGCCAGCGCCTCGCCGCCCGCGCGTTCGCGCGACGCCAAGTTCAGGTCCGAGGTTTCGACCCGGCGCGTGGCAGGCACAGGCCACCACCACCCGTCGTCGTCGGGGATCTGCCCAAGGATTTTCACAGAAGACAGTCGGTTGAGCACCATGCCAGGAGTTTACGTTCCCGCGGCAGGTTGATCGTGGAACCCACGGCGTTGACGCCGTGCCGTTCACATCCCTAAGCCGAGCGCGAAAACGAGCCGGCGGGAGCGGCCGGGGCAGCGGACCCGTCGGCCGCGGCTTCGGCGCTGGCGCGTTCGACGGCCAGGGCCCAGGTTTCACGCTCGTAGGTCAGCAGCTCGATCGCCTGATCGGCCTTGGCCACGTCACGCTCGAGGTTGGCTTCGATCAGCAGTTTGTAGATGAATTCGCACACCCCGACCATCCGGTCGTACATCTGGGGGTCGTGGTCGCGGTCCAAGCCGTTGGACAACTCGGTCACGATCTTCTTGGACCGGGTAAAGCTCTCAAAAAGCTTTTCGAAGTCTGGCTTTTCGCTGGCCAGCTCGGCCCGCCCGGCCCGGGTAAAACGCAGCGCCCCATCAAACAGCATCAAACGGAGTTCCGAGGGGGACGCCGAGAGAATACGGGTCCGCATGTAGGCGCCGGCACCGGGTGTATTTGCGGGGTAACTCATGAGGGTGCTATCGACGGACGCCACCGTGGCGGCTTAGCGCGGCGCCAGGGGCACCGCCGTTATCGGCCCGAACGGTCGCTTTCGAGGCCAAGTGACTAGCCGTTGTTGGCCGCGAGACCGGCAATCGCCCCCTGCTGGTCTTGTAGGCCTGCCAGGGTCTGTTCTAGGTTGACGAATTCGAGCTCCAAGCGTTCGCGCCGGTCTTGGATGGTGGCTTCCAGCGATTCGATGCGGTCACGGTTCACTTCCAACTGCTGATCGATGATGTCGACCTGACGCTCGATCGCGCCGTTTTCAGAGTCGGTGAGGTTTTCAAGGAGTTGATCCAGCTCGCGGCCGATGCCTTGAGCGATGACCTCATCGGTTTCTTCACCGGTTTCGGGGTCCACGGCCAGCTGCTCGAATGTGAACAAATCGCGCACGCCGTCGGGGTCGGCCTCCAACGCGGCGGTCAAGATCTCTTCGTCGAGCGACAAACGCGCGCCGCTGCCCACGGTGACGCCGATCTGGGCCAGCGAGTTGAACTGGCCGGTGAGCTCGGTGTTCACCCCAATGACCGAGTTGAAGATCGCGGTGCGCACCCGGGCCAACGCCGGGTCACCCAAGAGCAGACCGCGTTCCTCGGTTTCACTATTGAACGAGTCGAACTCATTGAAGGTGTCCACCAATGAATTGAACGAGGACACGAAGCCGCTCACCGCAGAGTTCACTGCCTCGCGGTCGTCGCCGATGGCGATTTGAATCGGCGCGTCGCTGGTGGTCAGCAGGCTGATGGTGGCCCCGGGGACCAGGCCCGCCAGGGTGTTGCTGCCGCTTTCGACCAGCAGGGCGTTGGCTGGGTCATCGCCCCCCAAAAAGACCACCGCGTCGTTGGCCTCGGCGAGGTTGCGGACCTCCAGCCCCAGGCCGAAATCGTCGAGCGTGAAGGCCCCACCACGGCCGGCGTTGTCGGACGAGAGGTTGAGGCGAAAGCCCGCCCCCGGCGTGCCGTCGTTGATGATCGCCGCGTCAACCCCGACGTTCGCGTCGTTGATCTTGGCGGCGATGTCCTCCAGCGTGTCGGTCGCGGTGATCTCGATGTCGACGCTGGACGCGCCATCGATGTCTTGACCCGCGGGGAACGTGCCCAGCAGACCCAGATCGCTGGCGGTGGTGCTTCCTTCTTCGGTGATCTCGATGTCGACCGCCCCGGTGCCCACGTCCTCGATCAGGATGCCGTCGCCCGTGGCGTTGATCCGCGCGTTGATGGCCAGCCCGCGCGAGTTGATCTCCGCGATCACGTCGGCCACGGTCTGCTCGTTGCCCTGCGTCAGGTCCACGACGCTAGAGCGCCCGTCCGAGTCGCTGATGTTGAACCGCCCCCGGGTGATGCCCAGCGCATCGAGGCTCGAGCTCTCACTAAAAAACTGAAAGCCCAACGGCCCGCCGTCGGCCACGCCGCCATCGAAACTGCCCGACAGCCCAAGCTGCGCGGCAAGCACACCCAAGGGTTCGCCGCCCGGGTCACCCGGATCGCTTTCATCGATCAGCGGGGTGTTGGGGTCGTCGGGGGTCGGCGGGATGAAAGGCGTCACCGCGTCGGAGATCTGCAACGGGCCCAGGCCACCGGCGGTGTCTTCGATGCGCAGCCCGGTGCCGGCATTGTTCAACGAAGCCTCGACCCCCACCCCCGCGTTGTTGATGCGGGTGATCAGGTCTTCGACGGTTTCGGCGCCGCCGAGGTTGACATTGCCCCCGCCTCCAGCCGAGTTGATGATGTTGATGAAGGCGCTGTTGAGCGGCGGGCCGGTGGGCCGCAGGTCGTCGCCGCGCACCTGGCTGACTTCGCTGTCCACCGCCAGGCCCAAAGCCTGGGCCACAGACCCACCCGGGCCGCTACCGATGACCAGGTTCAGCTCGCCGCCGGTATTGTCCACCGCCACCAACGACTGGCCATCGAGGCTCAGCGTGAGGTCTCCGCCCGTGGCCGTGTCCACCGCGTCGATGAGCTCTTGCACCGTGGTCAGCCCGTCCAAATCCACCTCGATGGGCGGCGGCTCGGGGTCTTCGTCCCGGTTGCTCAACTGGATCAACAGGTCCGGGCCCGGGCCGCCGTCGGTGGCCAGGCCCTCGCCGTCCAAAAGATCCGCGAGCAGCGTGTCGGCGGCCAGCGGGGTGAACGGCTCGCCCCCCAGGGCCGCCAAGCCCCGCCCGCCGTTGAGGTTTTGCAGCAGCCGCGTGTTAAGGTCTGCGATCGCGCGGTCCCCGTCGATCTGCCCATCGCCGTCGCTGTCGTCACCAATCAAGCCCAGGTCCAGGCCCGCGGCCTCGTCGCCCAGCGCGGTCACGGTGAAGCCCGCCCCCCCGCCGGTGTTATCGATCAGACGCAGCCCCTGGCCGTCGTCGCGGGTGGTCAGCGTCAGGTTGCCGTCGGTCTCTTCGCGGACGCGGTCGGCCAGTTCGCCCAGCGAGAAGTCGCCGTTGAGGTTGAGCCGGTAGAGATCGCCGCTGGCCACGGTCACCTCGATGTCTTCAGAAATCCCGCCGCGGATGCCGTTGCCGTCGTTGAAGGTGTCCAAGCGCGTGTCACGGCCCAGCGTGCGGATCGGCTCGCCGGTCAGGGTGTCGCCCGGGGCGGTGCCCAGTAGCCCCAGGTCTTCGGCCGTACGGCCCTCGCCCACGTCCTGCACGCGCAGCTGGGATTCGTTGCGGCCCGTCGCGTCGGTGATCTGCAACACCCCGTTGGAAATCCGCGCCGTCACGTTGATGCCCGTGGCCTGGTTGAAAGCATCCACCACGTCGTCGACCGACACCACCGTGGACAGATCCACCACCGCGGTCTGGCCCGAACGGTCGGTCACCCGGACCAGACCGCGCTCCACCCCTTGCCCCCCGTTGAGCTCGGCCAGGGAGGTGGGCGTTTCCAGCAGCGCACCGCCGCGGTTAAACGTCAGGCGGCCGCCCTCAGGCGCCACCGGGCTGGTCGATTCGTCCACGAAGCCGCGCGACACCGTCTGTTGGCTGCCCACCAATTGGCGGACCGTCAGGTCGAAGGTGCCCACCGCCGCGCCGGGCCCCGAGGACACCGTCGCCACCGACTCATCCGAGGACGTGGCGGTGGTTTCGATGAACGCGCTGTCTTCGGCCAGCCGGCTCGCCGCCGAACGCAGCCCCAGCAGCGAGCCATTGACCTGCTGAAAAGCAGTCTGCTGGGACAGCAACACCGCATTGCGGGTGTTGATGTTGTCGACAGGCTGGGATTCCAGCGCGATCAGCTGATCGATGATGGCCGTCGAATCCAGCCCACTGATCAGGCCAACGCTTGAGGTGATCTGTCCCATGGCGACACAACGTCCGTACGGCAAAAAGCGCGGACACTCCGCGCGGCAGCCACGACTATCGGAACCCCAGCCCTTCGCCCATGACCTGAACGGCAGTCACCTTGCCCAAACCTATTTTTAAGCCTCTCAACGCCCCGGCCCGCGAAGAACCCAAAGAAGCCATACCCTTGGTCCCCCTCACCGCCCACCGCGCGAGGCCTGCTTGCCCCCCGCCGCACACGCCCGAGCCCCCCGATGCCCAGCCCCACCCCGCGTTTGACCATCCGCCACGGCCGCCTGATCGACCCCCAAAACGGCCGCGACGAAATCACCGACATCGTTCTCGAAGACGGCCGCGTCGCGTCGATCGGCCCGGTCGATGCCCCCACCGGCCCGGTGATGGACGCCGAAGGCTGCCTGGTGGTCCCGGGCCTGATCGACCCGCACGTGCACCTGCGCGAGCCAGGACAAGAAGACAAAGAAACCATCGCCACGGGCGCCGCCTCCGCGGTCAACGGCGGCTTCACCACCGTCTGCTGCATGCCCAACACCAACCCCACCCTCGACGACGAGGGCCGGGTCGAGTTTGTCCACCAGCAGGCCCGGCGTGCGGGGCTTTGCAACGTCTTTGCGGTGGGCGCCGCGACCAAAGGCCGCCGCGGCGAAGAACTCGCCGAGATGGCCCTGATGGCCAAAGCCGGCGCGGTGGCCTTCTCCGACGACGGCTGCGCCGTGGCCGATGCCGCGGTGATGGACCAGGCCCTGCGCTACGGCGCGATGACCGGCCTGGCCTTCATGCAGCACTGCGAAGACCCGCGCTTGGGCGGGGGCGACATGAACGCAGGCACCCTGGCCACAGAGCTGGGCCTGAAAGGCTGGCCCGCCGTGGCCGAAGCCCTGACTTTCCAGCGCGACGTCTTGCTGTGCGCCGCCCAGGGCTACGCCCCGCGCTACCACGCCCAGCACATCACCGCCGGCGGCGTGGTCGACCTGCTGCGTCAAGCCCGGGCGGCCGCCGCGGCCGCGGGCCACCCCGGCCGCATCAGCGGCGAGGTCTCGCCCCACCACCTGCTGCTCACCGAAGACGCCTGCGCCGACTACGACACCAACGCCAAGATGAACCCGCCGCTGCGCACCGCCGCGGACGTCGCGGCCCTGGTCGCGGGCGTGGCCGACGGCACCATCACCGTGCTGGCCACCGACCACGCGCCGCACACCGCCGAAGAAAAAGCCCTGGAATTCAGCGCCGCGCCCTACGGCATCGTCGGGCTCGACTGCGCCCTGCCGCTCTACGTCGAAGCCCTGGTCCATTCGGGTGCGATCGACTGGCCGCGGCTGATCGAGCTGATGACCGCCACCCCCGCCGAGCTCTGCGGGCTGACCTCCAAGGGCCATCTGGCCGTGGGCGCCGACGCGGACGTCACCGTCATCGACCCCGACGCGGCGTGGACCATCAACGTCAACGATTTCGCCAGCAAAGCCCGCAACTGCCCCTTCAACGGCCGCGCGGCCAAGAGCCGCGCCACCGCCACGGTCGTCGCAGGCCGCGTGCTGCTGTGCCGCGAACCCCAGCGCCTCGAAGGCCTGGAAGGCTCAGCCCCGGCCGCCGACGGCCCGGCCCTGGCCGCGGTCGCCGCCCAGGCATAACAACGCTTCACGGTCCACCGCCGCCACCGGAGGAGGATGCCGCACCCTCAGCGCCCCGCCACGCGGGCCGGCCGCGGGTTGAGGCTGCGGGTTGAGGCTGCCGGTTGAGGCCTCGGGTTTAAAACAGCTCCCGCCGCGCGGCCTCTTCTTCTTCCAGCAGACGGATCTGCCGCTCGCTCATGATCTGGGCCGTGCCCACCGCGGAGATAAACGAGCGGTAGGCCAGCTTCTGGCCTTCGAACCAGTACGCCATCGCGCGGCCGTCCTGCACCAAGGCCAGCACCACCGCCTGAGCCGTGCGTTTGGTCTTGTGCTCGATCGTCAGGCGATCCACCACCCTGCGGCCCACCCGCACGGGCTTGTCGGTTTGCTTGATCTCCAACTCGTGAAGCATGCCACGCGCCTTGGCCGAGCTCAAAATGATCTCGAACTGATCGTCGCAAAACGCCTGGTACGCCGGGTCGTCCATCGACTCGACCAGCGGCCCGATCGCCACCCCCGCGGTGGCCTTGCCGTTGCGCGTCTGCAACCGCATCACATAGGAACACGCCTTGCCCAGCGGCAGGCGCGCGTCGGGTGAGGTCTGGGTACCGGTGCGGATCGGCCACTCCGTCACCACCCAGTCGCCCTCGGGTTCGGGCTCAGGCGCGGCTTCTTCGACCACCTCCTCGACCACCAGCTCCACGGGCGATTCAGGCACCTCCTGCACCGGATCGGGCGCCAAGGCCAAGGGAGCCTCCACGGGGTCGACCACCTCGGGCGCCTCAAGCACCGCTTCAAGAGCGGGCGCCGGGGCGGGAGCGGACAGAGCCACCACCCCAGCGGGCACCGCAGGCGCCCCAGCCACGGGGACCGCGCTGCCGCTGTCAGACGCCAGCACATTGTCCCACAACAGATAAGCCCCCACGCCCACGCCCAACACCGTCAGCAATGTCTTGACCGGCCCGGGCAGCAGCGGTTTGGCACGGCCCATCGCCGCGCGCCCACTGGCACCCGACACCCCGTGGCTGGAGCGCGACATCGCCTGGATCGCCATGGTCCGCCCCGAATAAATCTCTTTTTTGCGCTGCTTGTACTGCGCGTCGGAAATCCCGCCCGAGTGCTTCAGGTCGTTGAGTTCGCGCAGCTCGCGCATCTGCGTCTGGCTGTCGCCCGCGCCTCCACCCAGCGACGTCGCATCGTCCACGCCCGTCAAGGCGTAGCCCGAGGCCGCTGCGTGGCTGCCCGACCCGTGCAAAGACGACGCCCCCAGGGTGCTGCCGCCCGGATCCGCCGGAAAACCCCGGCCGCCCAGCAGCGGATCCGCCGCGTCCAGTTCCAGATGGCTCATATCCACCAGCCCGCCGCCCCGCTTGCCGGGCTTGGGCAGATCGAACGCATCGACCGCCAACAACGTGCCGCACGCCGGACAGGGCGCCGTGCGGCCCAACTGGTGCTCCTCGAGCCGGATCGACTTCCCGCACGGGCCACAGCCAATCAAGATCTCCCGCACCGTCCGCGCCGCGACATCCCCCTCGGCGTCCAGCGACGCAAACGCATCGAGCGCCGCGGCGTTCACCACATCAGGCACACGCTGGGCCGAGGAACAGCCCGGGCAGCGGACCCGCTTGCCCGCGTAGCTATCAGGCACTTTGATGCGCTTGTCACAAGCCCCACAATTAAAAACCGGCATGACCACGTCCCCAAAAAAAAAGAAACCAATCAAAACAACTTCTCAGGCCAAGACGCGAACAAACCACGGCCTCAGTACAAATCCACATGCGATGCTAACCCCTGTCCACCACTCGGACAAGACAATGGCCCTGTTTCTATACCCAATAATGGGAATCCAGCTCCCCCAGACCGATCGATCCCATCGGTTTGCGAAAAAGGGCCCTGTTCGCTACACTTTGCGGCTCGCTCCGGCTTGCCGGAGCAACGCCATACGGGGCGTAGCGCAGCTTGGTAGCGCGCCATACTGGGGGTGTGGAGGTCGCAGGTTCAAATCCTGTCGCCCCGATTAAGAAAACCACCCCCCTGGGGTGGTTTTTTTAATCGGGGTATGCGGCGCAGCCGCACGCGAGCGAAGCTCGCCGACAGGATTCCGGGAGCGCAGCGACCGAAATCTGTCGCCCCCAAAAAGCCGCGCCGGTCTGCTTCTGGCCAACTCGCCCCCAAAACCACCCTTTTGGTGTGGTGTGAGTTCGCTGGCTGCCCGCTCAAACCATCGCTGCGCTCATCCACGGAGAACACGGAGCAGACGCTGCCTGCATGGCCTGCCCCTCCGTGATTTGCCGCCGCAATGCAATCCTTCGTGGCCTGCACCGAGACACGGAGGAAGGCACTGGACGCCAGCACTCAGAGGGCGCGGCTGTTTGCCCGGCAAGACCACTGTCATCGGTCTTGAATCCCCCTTCAGTTCCATGCCTTGCTCCGTGTCTCGGTGCAGGGCACGCGGCATCGCTTGATGAGCCGAACCACGTTTGCCAAACATCGCGAAACCAACACCACTCCATGTCTCCGTGGATGAGCGCAGCGATGGTTTGAAGACGAAAGGCGCCCGCCCCCACCACACCCCTGCCGTTCAATCACCCGGCTCACGCCGAGCACGCGTGCCACGCAGCACGTTGGCAAACAACACCCCAAACACCACACAGGCCGCCAGCGAGAGGTAGCACATCGGCACCCCGCCCGGGCCCTGGGGGCAGATGCCCCCGCGTGAAAACTCCAAGGCGGACCCCAACACCGCCAGGCCCGTGGCCCCTAGCCATCCGGCGCCAAAGAATAGAACCGACCCCAAGCTTCGCGATCCGCGGCGCCCCCCCCACGAAAGCCGCGCGGTTCCCAAGGCCATCAGCAAGTACGCGCCCGTGGCGATGTGACAGGCGGGCACGGCCCCGCCCAGCACCGGGCAGGCGTCGCCGCTTTGGATCTGGCGCCAAGACAGCGACAGCCCCGCACCCAAGCCCAGCAGCAAGAGCAAGCCCAGCACCCCCTGCGACACACGCCCGGCGACCGCCTGGTTCACGCGATTCACTGCGCCTCCGGGGCGTCAACCACCACCGTGGTGCACATGGCCACGGCGCCCAACAAGCGCGGGGCGTGGCCCAAGAAGCTGACTTCCAACTCTGTGACCTGCGCGTCGCCGGTGCCCAGGGTGATGATCGGCGTCGAGTCGCTGCACAGCCCCTCGCCCTTGACGAACACACGGCTGAGCGTGCGGCCGTCCGAGAGCGTGGCCTTCAGCGACGCACCGACCGAGGCCACGGTGTTGGGCAGCTTGACCTTCACAAAGCCTGCGGTGGGCGCGGCACTGAGAAAGGCCATGGACTTGCCATCCAGGTTCACGTGCACCAGGTCCGGGGCCCCGTCGCCGTTAAAGTCTGCGGTTACCGGCGAGATGCTGAAACGCTTGTTGACCACGCCCGCCTGGGCCCCGACTTCGGCAAACTCGCCTTGGGTGTTCTGGATCAAAAACCGGCAAGGCAAGCGCAGAAACTCCAGCTTGTAAGGCGGCAGGCCCACGAAGTTTTCTGACACCACCAGGTCTGGCCGGCCGTCGAGGTTGAAGTCTTCAAAGACCGGGCCCCAGCCAAACTCGTAATCCGCCACCTTCGCCTCTTGGCCGACGTCGGTGAATGCAAAATCGCCGTCGTTGCGGAACATCATCCACTTGGGGTAGTAGGTTTGATCGTCGCGCAGGTCGCCCTTGGCCATGAAGGCGGGGGCGGTGGTGCCGGTGTTCGAGAAAAAGAAGTCGGGCTTGCCGTTGTTGTCGTAATCCGACATCGCGATGCCCATGGGGTAGCTGTAGAAGTCCGAGTTGGGATTGGACGTGTTCACGAACGTGCCGTCGCCCTGGTTGCGCCAGGTGCGCACCTGCCCGGTGTCGTGGGCCACCACCAGATCAATCGCGCCGTCGCAGTCGACGTCGCTGAACACGCCTTGAAAGGTGTTGTGCTTGTAGGTCAAACCCGCGGCCTGGGTCCCGTCAGTGAACGTGTCGTCACCGTTGTTGATTAGCAGCAGGCTGCTGCCGCCGTAGCCTTCTTGGTTGAAGATGTTCAGGCCTTCCACCAACTCCTTGCGGATATAGCCAGCCATGAACATGTCGAAGTGGCCGTCGCCGTTGACGTCGGCCACCGCGACCGACAACGGCGTGGTGTCCGAGGGCACGGGCGCGTCCAGCTTGGCGCCGGTGAAGGTGCCGTTGGTGTTGCGGTACAACCAAATCGCGGTCGAGGTGGTCACGATCAGGTCGTCAAAGCCGTTGCCGTCAACGTCCAGCGACACCACACCCAGCGTGGCCTCGTCGGTTGTCTTTTCATAGCCCGTCGTCTGGGTGATGTCGACAAAACCGCCGTCCACCAGGCGGAAGATGTGGTCGTCCTGGCCCTGTCCGCCGCCCAAAAACAGCTCTTCGCCGCCGGCGTGATCCAGGTCAAACGCCGCCCCACCCACGACCTGAATCGAGGTCTCGGGTTTGTAAACGTGCGTGAAGTCGATCTCCACGGCGCTGAAGGCCGGCACCTCCACGCCTTGGGTGGACACGTCGTAGTCGATGTTTCCATCCAGCTTGAAGCGCAGCATGATCAGCGCAACCATCACCACCGCGGCCAGCGGGATCAGAAGCAGCAGCTTCAGAAAACGTTTGGGGCTTTTCTTCTTCGAAGAGGGGCTGGGCGTGGAAGAAGCGTCGGTGTGGGGATCGTGATTCATGGTCGAAGTCTTTAAGCGTTGTATGGGAACCGGGTGCGAACGCGTGTTCGCCGCAACCGGAGGTGGCGCCTAACCGTGATCGGCAGATAAGCGAGTATCGCCAAACCACAGAGAACACGTGAAAAAGATGCCAAAAGCGACGTTCATGGCGATGGGCATGAGGTATTTGCCAACCTCTGGGGCGGCCCAAAACACCCCAAACGACCCGAGGGTGAGCAGGATCGGGTTGGCCAGGGCCATCCAGCGCGGATAACGGCTGCGCCCCGTCAGCACCGCGTAGATGTAGAGCACCGAAAGGATCAAGGTGGTGATCCGGGTGACCTGCAGCAGCGATTCGTATCGCTGCTCGTAGAGCGCAATCAGCGGCGCGACGTCGACCGATTGGGCGTGGTGCACCAGCGAACCCACGCTGGCCCGCGAGCCCATCCACACCAATCCAAACATGAACCCGTAGCTGGTGATGAGAAACGTGGCCCACGCCAGCTTAGCGCCCACGGGCCGCAGCATGCCCGCCAGGTGCCAAAAACCCACGAAGTAAAACGGCACCCCGGCCACGGCAAAGAAGTGGCCCGCGGTCAGGCGCGCCTCAGAGATGTCGCTCATGAAGGCATAGCCGTGCGCGCCACCGAAGCGCGCCTGCGGATCAAAGTGAAGCAGAAACTCACCGGTGCCCGTGAGCAAGGCGCCCAGCAGGCCAATCAGGCCTGTCCATCGCAGGTTGTGCGTCATGCCGTATCCCAAGTTTAAGATCGAGGCGTCGAATCGGTGGTGCCGCGAACGACCGCGCTTCCGCGTCAGCTCCGCATGTTCATGCTTGCCCAGCCTATGCACGCTGTCTGCCGCGGGGCCTGTCAGCGCGCCATCGACTCGATGCAGCGGGCCACCAGCGCGGTCCAACCGGTCTGGTGGCTGGCTCCCAGCCCGCGGCCCGTGTCGCCGTGGAAGTACTCGTGAAAAAGCGCCTTGCCTTCGTCGTCGGGCGTGCACAGCGTGGCCAAGCGGCGGTTGAGTTCCTGGGCCACCTGGTCCAGCGTGCAGTAGTTGCCCGAGCCCGTGGGGCACTCGACTTTGAAGGTGTCGCCGTAGAAGCGGTGGAAGCGTTCGAGCGATTCGATGATGAGGTAGTTGGTGGGGAACCAGATGGGCCCGCGCCAGTTGCTGTTGCCCCCGAACATCTCGGTGTCGGATTCACCCGGGGTGTAGGCCACCGACAGCTTCTGGCCGTCGAGGTCCAGCGTGTAGGGGTGCTTTTCGTGGTACTTGCTGATCGAGCGGATGCCGTGAGGGCTGAGAAACTCGTTCTCGTCGAGCATGTACGCCAGCACCCGCCGCAGGCGGTCGCGGGTGGGCAGGGCCAGCATCATGCGGTCGGCGTGGGCCTCGTCGGGCGCGTTGCGGTCGCGGTCCATGAAGCTGATGCGGCGGGCCAGGTCGCCACGGTTTTGCAGGAACCAGTCCATGCGCCGGCGGAAGCCCGGCAGGCGGTTGATGCGGGCGGTGCTGAAGGTTTCCACCGCGATCAGCGGCATGAGCCCCACCAGCGAGCGCACGCGGATGGGCTCGGCCTTGCCGTCGGGGGTGCGGATCTGGTCGTAGTAGATGCCGTCACGCTCGTCCCACAGGCCGTCGCCGCCGATGTCGTTGATCGCGTCGGCGATGGCGATGTAGTGCTCGAAAAACTTGCTGGCCATGTCGGCATAAGCGCCCGATTCAGGCGAGTCGCTGTCGGCCAACTCCAGCGCGATGCTGAGCATGGTGTTGCAGTAGAACGCCATCCAGGCGGTGGCGTCGGCCTGCACCAGTTCGCGGCCGCCGGGCAGCGTCTGGCCGCGGTCAAACACACCGATGTTGTCCAAGCCCAAGAATCCGCCGCTGAACAGGTGGCGGCCGCCGGGGTCTTTTTGGTTCACCCACCAGGTGAAGTTCAGCAGCAGTTTTTGGAAGCACGAGGCCAAGAATCGCCGGTCGCGCTGGCCGCGCGGCGCGGTGGTTTTGTACACCCGCCACACCGCCCAGGCGTGCACCGGCGGGTTCACGTCGCCGAAGGCGAACTCATACGCGGGGATCTGCCCGTTGGGGTGCATGTACCACTCGCGCAGGAACAGCTCGAGCTGGTGCTTGGCAAAGGCCGGGTCCACCCGGCAAAAAGGAATCATGTGGAAGGCGCTGTCCCAGGCCGCAAACCAGGGGTACTCCCACTTGTCGGGCATGCTGAGGATGTCGCGGGCATGCAGGTGCGGCCAGTCGTGGTTGCGGCCGGTCAAACGCGAGGCGGGCGGGGGGTTCTTGGTCGGGTCGCCCTTAAGCCATTTCTCCATGACGTAGTGGTAGAACTGCTTGCTCCACATCAACCCGGCGTAGGCCTGCCGCGCGGTGATGCGCTGGTCGTCGGGCACCGCGGCGGGGATCACGCTGTTATAGAATGCGTCGGCTTCTTCGCGGCGCAGCGTGAGCACCGCGTCGTCGTCAAGGTCCGCGGTTTGGGGGTCGGGGTCGGCGGGGTGTTCGGCCCGCAGCCGCAGGGTGACGCACTGGGTTTCGCCCGGGGCCAGGTTCAGCTGGTACCACGCGGCACACTTGGTGCCGGTCTGCTTGGGGTTCACCGCCTGTGTCTTGCCATTGACCACCACATCGTGGAAGGCGTCTTTGACATACGGCCCTTCGTTGTAGCCCTTGAACAAACGCTCGTGGTTGGTGCTGTTTTCGGTAAACAGCCACTGGGGCTCGTCGGCCCCTGCGGGCGGGGAACCGGCGGTGAGGGTGAAGCCACCTAGGGTCTCATGCTCGGTGGTGACGCAATTTTTGCCGGTCTGGGCTGCGATCGGGCGGATGGATCCGCTCTCGTGCCGGGTGCCCCAGCTCCAGATGTTGCGGAACCACAGACTGGGCAGCACGTGCAGTTTGGCCGCGTCGGGCCCGCGGTTGGTCACCGTGTAGCGGATGACCAGGTCGTCGCAGGCGGCCTTGGCGTACTCGGCCACAACGTCGAAGTAGCGGTTTTCGTCGAAGGCCCCGGTGTCTTCGAGCTCGTACTCCAGGTCCTGCTTGCCACGGCGGGCGTTTTCTTCAACCAGCTGGGCGTAAGGGAACTTGCCCTGGGGGTATCGGTAGAGGGCCTTGGCGTAGCTGTGGGTGGGCGTCGAGTCGAGGTAGTAGTAGCTTTCCTTAACGTCTTCGCCGTGGTTGCCCTGGTGTCCGGTGAGGCCAAAGAGACGTTCTTTGAGGATGTCGTCTTGGCCGTTCCACAGCGCCACGCCCAGGCACATGCGGCACGCGCGGTCGGTGAAGCCCAGCAGGCCGTCTTCGCCCCAGCGGTACACCCGGCTGCGGGCGTGGTTGTGGGGGAAGTAATCCCACACGTTGCCGTCCGAGGAGTAGTCCTCGCGCACGGTCGCCCACTGGCGTTCGGCCAGGTAGGGGCCCCACCGTTTCCAGTTTTTTTCGCGTGCGGCGTCTTGGGCCAGCCGGGCGTGTTCGGCGGTGGTGGGTCCGTCACCAACCTCTGCACCCGCCGAGGCTTGGCGGGTGGAGGTCGAATTTGGAGCGAGAGCGGAGGCATGTGCGTCGGTCATCGTGGACTACGATACCGACCATGGCCCGATCTGCGTCCAGCAAACACCGCTTTGATGATTACCGCCGCCGCACACGCGACCGCGCGGGGCGTGCCAAAGCGCCCGCCCGCGGCCCTGATCCCGCGGCGCCCGGGGGCAAACGGGCGCGGGTGCGCAAGGTCGGCCCGCTGGTCGCGGCCTTTTGGGGCCTGATGGCCGAGCACCACGGCAAGATGATCGCGGCGATGGCGGCGCTCACCCTGGCCACGCTGATCTCACTGATTCCGCTGTATATCCCCAAACTGGTGGTCGACACGGTGCTGGGCGACCGCCCGCTGCCCGGCCTGCTGGCCCAGGTGCTGCCGGGCAGCGATCAGCCCCGCGCGCTGCTGCTGACGCTGGTCTGTGTGGTCATGGTGCTGGTGCTGGTGTCGGTCGCCGTGGCGTTGTGGGGGCGCTGGCACGCGACGCGCATCACCAAACGCCTGCAAAGCGACGTGCGCCGCAAAACCTTTGAACACGCTTCACGCCTGCCGCTGCACCGGGTGTTCGCCCTCAAAACCGGCGGCATCGCGGGCATCCTGCGCGACGACGCGGGGGCAGTGGGCAACCTGGTCTTCGGCATGCTTTACAACCCTTGGCGGGCGATCATCCAGTTTGTGGGCACGCTGGTGGTGCTCTCGACCATCGACTGGAAGCTGCTACTGGGAGGCTTGGCCGTGCTCCCCGTGGCTTGGCTGACCCACCGCACATGGATCGCGAAGATCCGGCCGATGTTCCGCGACGTGCGCCGCACCCGGCAGACCGTCGACGCCCACAGCACCGAGGTATTCGGGGGCATGCGGGTGGTGCGGGCCTTCGGCCGCCAGCGGGCCGAGGCCGGCGGTTTTGTAAACAACAACCACTTCATGATCCGCCAAGAGCTCAACACCTGGTGGTGGATGCGCGGCGTGGACACCGCCTGGGCGGTGATCATCCCCGTGGCGTCGGCCCTGCTGCTGCTCTACGGCGGGCTGCGGATTTTGAGCGACCGCGAGCTGGTCGCCCAAGGGATGCTGCCCGCGATCGACGCGCTGACCGTGGGCGACCTGGTGATTTTCTTGGGCTACCTGGCCGCGCTGCTGGGGCCCGTGGCCACCCTGGCGGCGACTGCGGCCACGCTGCAGAACGATCTGGCCGCGCTGGACCGCACCCTGGATTTGCTGGAAGAACCCTTGGAGATGGCCTCGGTCGCCGACGCGAAGCGCCCGGTGCGTTCACAGGTCGCCGGGCACGTCGCGTTCGAAGACGTGAGCTTTGCCTACCCCGGTGCCGATGAGCCGGTGCTAGAAGACCTGTCGTTTGAAGCACGTCCGGGCCAGACCGTGGCCCTGGTAGGCGCCAGCGGCGCGGGCAAGACCACGCTGTGCAATCTGGTGGCGCGTTTTTACGACCCCACCGCCGGGCGCGTCACCCTCGACGGCACGGACCTGTGCGACATCGATGTCGAGGTCTTCCGCACGCTGCTGGGCGTGGTCGAGCAGGACGTGTTTTTGTTTGACGGCACCGTGGCAGACAACATCGGTTACGCCCGCCGCGAGGCCACGCATGAGCAGGTGGTCCGCGCCGCCGAGCTGGCCAACGCCGCGGAGTTCATCGACGGCCTGGACCACGGCTACGAGACGCTGATCGGCGAGCGCGGCGTGCGGCTGTCCGGTGGTCAGCGCCAACGCCTGGCCATCGCCCGCGCGGTGCTGGCCGACCCGCGCCTGCTGATTCTCGACGAAGCCACCAGCGCCCTGGACACCCACAGCGAGCGGCTGATCCAGGCTTCGCTCGAAGAATTGATGCGCGGCCGCACCTGTTTTGTGATCGCCCACCGGCTGAGCACCATCACCGGCGCCGACCTGATCCTGGTGCTGAGCCAGGGCCGCATCGTCGAGCGGGGCACCCACAAGGAACTGATGAACGCCGGCGGCCGCTACCGGGGCATGATCGAAGCCCAACTGACCCCCACCGGCCCCGCGGCCGACACCGGCCAGCCCGGCCCAACGCCCGCGGCCGCGGGATGCCCGCATTAACTGAGTGCGGGGTGTGAAGTCGCTGAGAGGGGGCGATAACCCGCGCTAGCCCCCACCTGGGTGGGCCTATGCGTCGGTGGCGGGCTGATTCTTCATTGGGAAACAACCGAAAACAACAAGGCATCGGCTGCCGCTGGCGGCCGTCTCAAACCGTTTACGTGGCCTTTTTGTGTAGTTGCCATGACCGACATCTCCATCGCCCAGCAGCCACCCAGTCCCTCGGACCGAGCGGACCTCGCCGCTTTCTTGGCCGGCTGGTTTCGCGCGTGGCAAGCCGGGCGGCTGTACGGCCCGGGCCACCCGGTGGTGCACGACGCCGCGGCCCAGGCCGCCCAGGCGGTGGCGGGCCTGCGGCAATCCAAGTCGGTGGTGGTGCTGCCCGAAGGCTTCATGTGCGGCGGCGAGGCGATCGAAAGCGACACGGTGGCCGAAGCGCTCAAAGCCCTGTCGTCTGCCTTGCACGCCATGGATGTCAGCGCGATCGATCTGGGCCCGGGGCTCACCGCAGACGACGCCGAGGCCTCGGCTTTGGCCATGGCCCAGGCGTCGGACCAGCCGGTGGTTGAGCGGGTCAACAGCGCAAGCCCCGGGCGCTTGAATCTGCGGGCGGTGACCTACCGCGGCGTGCAGGTGCGCGACGGAGCCCGCGACACCGCTGACACCCCCCTCACCGACGCCTCCACCCGGGCCCGTCTTTGGTCGCGTCTCAACGAAGGCATCTTGGACCCGGAGTCCGATGCGATCGACCCGCGTGAACTGGCTCGGCAGATCAGCGCCCAGGTCAGCGTCGATCCTCAGGCCGCCTTCTCAGGGCTGCGTGATAGCCTCGCGGGCACTGCCCGGGATCTGGCCCAGCGGCCCCACGACGAACAGCGTCAAGGCATCGAGCGCATACAAACGCTTCTCAAAGGCTTAGGCCCGGAGTTGCGTCTGGCCTTGGAGCGTGCCGCCGATCCCCGGACCCGAGCGCCCAAGCCTCGCCCCGCCGACGATGCCATGGCTGGCCAGATCCTCAACGCGATGGCCCGCAGTGAACGCGCCGGCGCAGAGCTGTCGTCCGAGGCGGTCATGCTCTGCCAAAAACTCGCCAACCTAAGCCCAGCCAGTGCGTCGAGTGACGTCCCAGACCCCAACGCCCCCGCCCAGGCGATGGCCGAAGCGATCGAATCGCTCTTCAGCCGCTTTGATTCCACCCATTTCACGCCCGAGGACTACCGGCAGCAGATCCAGCAGACGCTGGACGCCACGCAACCCGCGGAGGCGTACCCGGGTTTGGACCACGCCTTTGCCGTCGACACCTTGAAGGTGCGCTGCGCACACATCGCCTACGACCTACTGGATTCCGACGGCGTCAAGCCCTCGGCGGCCCTGCAAGAAGTGATCGCCGCCTCGGTGCTGCCGCTGATCGACGCGGGCGCATTCACCGTGCTGTCCGAACGTCTGCGCTGCGGCGACGCGGTACTGACCCAAGCGCTGACCCGCGACGTGGCCATCGATCGCGTGCTCGAAGCCGACGCCGCAAACCCCTCGGGCAGTGACCACGCGGTCATCATCGGGCTGCTGCATTACGCGGGCGATCGCGTCGTTAAGCGTGCCACGCACCGCATCCTTACGCCCCCAACGGACTCCAGCACCGGCCCGCTCATCGGCCCCGCAGCCCAGGCCGCTCTAGATAGCGCGAGCCCAAACACCCGGTGTGACGCCCTGCGACACGCGATGCCTCACGCCACCGGGCCGCTGCCCATCGCCGCCGCGCCACTGCTGTCGGGCCTGCCTTTCAACACCGCAACCACATTGATCAAAACCCAGCTCAACGCCAAAGCAGTGACCGACCGCCACGCCGCGTACGCCTTATTGGAGGCCGCCTTCTCCGAGTGGCCCGCCCGCTTCTTGTCGCAAGCCCTACGCGACAGCGACCCGGGTGTGCAGCGTCGCGTGCTCGACCAGCTTTCAACGGGCATCGACGCCCGCCACCTGGCGTTGGCCAAACTCACCCTCAGCGGCCAGTCCGTCGCGGGCTTGCTGGGGCCCGAATCGTTCGACCAACTGACGCGGGGCACGCTGGCCCGCGGAATCGAGGGTCAGTGGGTGGCGGCCCAAGTGCTGCGACACCTGGCCCGAACCCTCGCACCGCGCCGCGCTGCGCTGGGGGTGCGTCTGGCAGAGGCCCTGACCCCACACCAAGACGCCCCGCCGGTGCGTCGTGCCCTGAAGTGGTGGCGTTTGATGCCCGCACGCTGGGCTGCCCGGCTCGCCAAGCCCACGCAAGCCCAAGCGACCCAACCCATCCCAGGGTCGGCCTCGATCCCTGAAACCCAACCCGCCACGCTCTCAGCCCGATCCGCCCCAACCCAAAGGAAAGCCGCGTGATCGACCGCTTTGACCAAGCCCTGTGCGCCCTGCAAAGCGCGACCTTCGGTCGCGACATCTACGGCTCGGACCACCCCCAAGTGGCCACGCAGCTCGCCCGCGCCACCACGCTGCTCAACGCGATGCTGGCCCAGCGACCCAGCCTCAGCTTCATGGCTTTCGACGACCGGGTGGTGTTTGACGACCGCCGCCTGCCCTCGGGCGAGAGCCTGGCCCAGGGACTCGTCGCCCGGCTGCGCCAGCACGGGATCGAGTGCGTCACCTTCAGACAAGGGCTGACCGAAGCCGAACTGGCCCGCTGGATCGACTGCTTTGATCAAGGTGCATCGTCAGAGGGCGACCAGGCGGCCCCAACCCCCAAGCCCTTGAACACCGCGCACATTCGCGTGGGCAGCATCGGCGACCAAGCCCCCGAAGACGCCACGGCGGAGATCCTGAGCAAATCCAAAGAGCTGGCCCACGGCATCTTCACCAACCCCGAGGACCACACGCCCGATCTGGAAGCCGTCACAAGCTTGGTTGACCATCTCAGCACCAGCCTAGCAGGCGCTGCGGGGGCGCTGCTTCCGCTGGCCAGCCTCAAACACCACGACGAATACACCTCGGTACACACCATCAACGTGGCGATGATGGCCACCGCGCTGGCCCAGCAGGTGGGCCTGGCTGAGGGCCGTGTACACGAGATCGCGGTCGGCGCGGTCTTGCACGATCTGGGCAAACGCGAGGTGCCCACGGAAATCCTCAATAAGCCCGGCCAGCTCAGCCCCGCCGAGTTCGAAGCAATCAAAAGCCACCCCGCCGCCGGCGCTAAAGCCCTGCTCGAGATGAAAGACGTGCCCGAGGCCGCGGTCATCATCGCCTACGAACATCACATGCATCTGGACGGCACCGGCTACCCCGATGCCCGCTCGCGCACACCTCACCTGTGCAGCCAGATCGTGCAGCTGGCCGACATCTACGACGCCCTGCGCACCCACCGGCCCTACCGCTCGGCCCTGAGCCTCAGTGAAGCCACCGAAATCATGCAGTCGAACGCGGGCACCAAGTACGACACCGACCTGCTGCAACTGTTTTTCGACCGTGTGGCCGTGTGCACCAGCCACGAACTGGTGGACGCCGCCTGACCCAGGCCTCAAATCCTGATTCCAAGCCCGCGTGCCGTGTTTGCCCCGGACACACCCCGGCTCTACCGCCCGGGCTGACAGTCCGGTAAGATTCTTTGCGTCGCTGGGCCCACGCCGGGTCCTGCGTCGCACAGGAATCCACCCATGCTCATCGTGATCGTCGCCGGGGGCCCCGACAAGGGGCGCATTTACGAGCTGGACGGCGCAAGGCCGGTGGTCATCGGGCGCGAGGGCGCCGAGATCCGCCTCAACGACCTCAAGGTGTCGCGCCGCCACGCCCGGCTGTGGTGCGAGGGTGGCCGCTGGTACGCCCAAGACTTCAACTCGCGCTTCGGCACCCACCGCAACGATTCGGTCATCGAGGGCAAGCACCCGTTAAACGACGGCGACCGGCTGCGGGTCGGCAGCAGCCTGCTGGTGGTCACCCGCAAGGTGTCGGTCGCCGAGATGATTCCCGAAGCCCCGGACGAACCGCAAACCGTGGAAGCGCGCGCCGCCGCCCAGCGGCCGCGCTCGGTCGCATGGACCGCCGGGGCCGCGGCAGCCACGGTGCTCATCGGCCTCAATCTCGCGTCGCTGCTGACCCAGCAGCGCACCGCCCGCGAGATCGACGCGGGCCTGGACCAAACCCGCACCGCGGTGACCACCGGCGTCACTGAGCTGCGCGGCTTCGTCGCCGACACCCCCGAGGTGCGTCAAGCCATCGAACGACTGGCCGATGACACCGGACGCCGGCTGGACGTGGCCACCGCCGCGCTCGAGCGTCAAGCCCAAGGCGACGCCGCCCTGGCCCAAGACGTCAAGAGCGTCTACGCCCTGCAGCAACAAGGCGACACCCAGGTGGCCCAGCTGGCGGGCGCCGTCTCGGGTGTGCAGCAGCAGCTGGGCAGCCTCGACGTGCTCCACGAACTCGAAGATTGGGACGGCCTGCAACAAGCCACCCAGCTGGCCGCCGAGATCACCGCACTGCGCTCGGCCCTCACCCAGCCCAACAACCAAGACGCGGCCCTGGCGTCGATCGAATCCCGCCTCGACGAGCTAGCAGTCAAAATCGGCGCTGCGGCACCCGCCGGAGGACTCGAAACCGTGGCCTCGGCCCTCGAAGAGCTACGCCGCGACGGGGCGGCCAACACCGCCGCGTTGTCCCAAGCCCTGGCCCCGCGGCTAGACGCCCTGGCCCAGCGTTTGGACGTGGTGCCCGGCGAAAACGCCATCGCCCTGCGGATGGACGAAGGCTTCACCCGCCTGGCCGCAGACCTGAGCGCCCGACCTGACGCGGGCCTGATCCGCGAACAACTCAGCGCAGTGCTGGACCAGCGCGACGCCAGCACCGCGGCTATTGCCACCGATGACCCGATCCTGGGCCAGGTGCTCGCCGAGCTTCAAACGCTGCGCAATGACAACCGCCGCCTGGACGCCCGCCTGGCGGCGCTGCGTGCGGCCCCCTTTGAAAACCGAGCCATGCTCGACGAAGCCCTGGCCACCCTGGGCCGCCAAGACCAAGCGACCCAAACCGCCGTCGCCCAGCTGCTGGACACCGCCATGGCCGAGCTCCGTGGTAAATCCATCACCGACGCCGACCAGCTGCGTCGCCTGATCAACCGCGAAGTGGTCGCCGCGGTCGAAAAGAACCTGCAGAATCCCGCCCAGCGCAGCGGCCTCGCCTCGTCGCGGCGCAGCCGGGCCGCCGCCAGCGGTGAAGAACGCCTCACCCGCACCGAAGCCGCCTACCGCCTGGCCTTCGAATCCGGTCGCAAGGTCGCCATCGGCACCGCGGTCATCGACCCCGCCACAGGCATCTCCACACCCGGACGTACCCTCGACCCCGGCCAAGCCAAGGCTCGCGGCTTGGACAGCTGGCGCGACTGGTACTTGATGGACGACCTGGCTGCCCGCAAACAAGCCCGCGACGCCGCCGAGGCCGTCGCCCGCCGCGATCGCTCCCGCCGCACCGGCGTGCTGCAACTGCCCGGCCAAGAAGACATCAACGTCAACGCCAACACCGCGGAGTAACACCGCCGTGGTCTTGACGGGCGTCTGGATGGACGTCTGGATGGACGTCTGGATGGACGTCTGGATGGACGTCTGGATAGACGTCTTCATGGACGTCTTCATGGACGTGTAGCGTCTTGACGTATGGCGCGTTGCCGTGAACACACGCAACCCACCGCATCACAACCCCTGCTTGCGGGCCACCGCCCGAAAGTCTTTCGGCTCGGGGCTCTGAGCTTCCAAGTTTTGCCACGACAAACGCCAAGCGTGCAGCATCTGCCGCGGCGCCATATCCGCCGCGGCAGCGCCGTAGACCCGGTCGCCCAGCACCGGGTGGCCCAAGTGCGCGAACACCGCCCTGATCTGGTGCAAAAACCCTGTCTCCAAACTCACCTCGACCCGGACCGCACGCGGCCCGGCGTCCAGCACACGCCACGACAAGCCCGTGGCCCGCGCCCCGGGGCGGTCCGCGGGCACCACCTCCACGCGTGAGGGCCGGTGCCGCGTCACCGCCAGATGCAGGTCCGCCCGCCCGGTGTCCGGCGGACGACCGACGACCAGGGCCCGGTAGACCTTCTGCACCCGGTGCTGGGCAAACGCCTCGCGCAGCTGGTCCCACATCGCCAAATCCCGCGCCAAGACCACCAGCCCGCTGGTGTCGCCATCCAGCCGGTGCACCACCCCGCTGCGCAAGCCGCCCTCGCGGCCCACAGGCTCCGGCCCGACCCACTCGGAAAAACGCGCCGCGGCGGCATTCAAGAGCGTGCCGGTCTCTCCGGGGTTCAGTGGGTGCACATGCTGGCCCGCGGGCTTGTCCACCACCACCCACTGGTCCGCCTGCTGCACCACCGCCAGCGGTTTCTCGGGCTCGGGCACCACCACGTCGAAGCCCGCTCCCACCACCACCGCGTCGCGGTCGGTCACCGCCCGGCCCTTGTCACGGGCCGCGGCAGGCTGCTCATTCACCGTCACCCAGCCCCCGGCGAGCAGCCGCCGGGCGTGCGCGGCCGACACCCCTGCGATCGCCGCCAC
>JALZVY010000040.1 GCA_023300125.1 Phycisphaera sp. | reverse complement strand
TTTTGGCGGGTGGTGAGGCGGAGGCTGTTGCCGCCGTAGGGGTTGTTGCCGCAGTATTGGTCGGCGACGCGGTCGAGGATCTCCCACTGGCGGGCGTCGAAGGCGCCGCCGCCGGGGACGGTGACGCGGACCATGTACATCCAGTCTTTTTCGCGGCCGGTTTTGGCGCGGTTGTATTCGAGGTACAGGCCGTGGGATTTGGAGAGGAACTCGGATTCCTTCTCGATGTCCATGGCGTCGTGGTCGCGGTAGGCCTCGGGCAGGGGGCCGACCATGCCGTTGGAGTCGATCTTGAAGTGCTCGTCGTGGGAGAGCTGATCGGCGGGGGTGTTGAGGTTGGGCGTGGGGACTTTGCTGCGGGCCATCGGTGTCTGCACTTATTGGTGGGGGGGGATGCTGGGTGCGTGAGATGCGATTGTAGTGTGCCGCCCAAGGGCCGCCAGAATGAGGGGTTGGGGGGGCTTGATGCTGGGGTGTGTGGGGGCTGGGGGCACGCAGGGAGGTACGCGGGCGGCGCAGACGGCGCAGGCTGCACAGACGGCGAAAGAGGCGGCCGGGGAGCGCGGGGAGTGCGGTGGGTGGGCTTTGCGGGGCTTGGGGCGGGTTTGGCGGGGCCTAGGGCGGGTGTGGGGGCGTATGATTGGGGGATGTGGAGGGGGTTGAGGGCCGGGGAGGCCTCGGGACTGGCCTGAGATGGAGGAAGGAACTGTGGGGCGGCGTGATAAACGCCGATAGACCCTGACCCTGGCCCTTTTGAAGAGGGGCTGGATTTTTTCGATCTCTGGGAAGCTGCTGCGATGCGTATTACGATGGTTGGGACGGGTTACGTGGGCTTGGTCACAGGCACCTGCTTTGCGAACATTGGCAACGAGGTGACTTGCCTGGACGTTGACCAGACGAAGATCGAGAAGCTGAACAACGGCATCAGCCCGATCTATGAGCCGGGGCTGGACGAGCTGATTGCGAAGAACCACAAGGCGGGGCGCCTGCGGTTTACCACGGACAAGACCGAGGCCTACACCCACGCGGAGATGATTTTCATCTGCGTGGGCACGCCGAGCGATGCCAATGGGCACGCGGATCTGAAGTATGTGTTGGCGGCGGCCGAGGACATCGGCCGGGCGATTGAGGGGGCGCCGGGCGCCACGGGCGGCGACGAGCGCGAGCGCCGGGGCAAGGTGATTGTGGTGAAGAGCACGGTGCCAGTGGGCACCAATGCGAAGGTGCAGGCGGCGATCGCCAGCCAGACGAGCAAGCCGTTTTTCATGGGCAGCAACCCTGAGTTCTTGAAAGAGGGCGCGGCGATCAACGACTTCAACAAGCCCGACCGCGTGGTGGTGGGGGTGTCGGACGAGGGCACGGGCGGCCGCATGCGGGAGCTTTACGAGCCGTTTGTGCGCAATGGCCACCCGATTTTCGTGATGGACATTCCCAGCGCGGAGATGGTGAAGTACGCGGCGAACGCGATGCTGGCGACGAAGATCAGCTTCATCAACGAGATTGCGGGGCTGTGCGAGGCCTATGGCAGCAATGTGGATGAGGTGTGGCGGGGCATGACCAGCGACAACCGCATCGGCAACAAGTTTTTGTATCCGGGCCTGGGCTATGGGGGCAGCTGCTTCCCGAAGGACACGCTGGCCTGTGTGAGCATGGGCACGCAGAGCGATACGCCCACGCCGCTGCTGAAAGCTGTGCATGACGTGAACCAGGCCCAGCGGCCGGCGTTCTACAAGAAGCTGACCGACCACTTTGGCCCCGGCGGGCTGAAGGGCAAGAAGATCGCGGTGTGGGGCATTGCCTTTAAGCCCGGCACCGACGACGTGCGTGAGGCCCCGGCGATCACGCTGATGCAGAACCTGCTGGCCGATGGCGCGACGGTGGTGGCCCACGACCCGGTGGCCCATGAAACGGCCCATCAGGTGATCGGCGACACCATCACGTATTCCGATGAGATGTATCCGATGCTGGACGGGGCCGACGCCCTGATGATCTGCACCGAGTGGCCTGAGTTCAAGCAGCCGGATTTCGACAAGATGAAGAGCTTGCTGAACGCGCCGGTGATCTTTGATGGGCGCAACCTGTATCGCCCCGAGGCCATGCAGGCCGAGGGCTTTGCGTATGTGAGTGTGGGCCGCATGGCGATCAAAGCCGACGCTTAACGCAAGACATCATGGATGCTGAATTGATTTGAGCACACGCTGACTACGTTCAGCGTGTGCTTTTTTTTGGGTGGGCGGCGTGCGACGCGGATGGCAAATCATTAGTTGTTTCGATGCGACTTGCTCCCTCGTTGGATGGGCACGAGCCCCTGATGGTCTGTGGCCTGATGACCCGGGTTCAAGCGGGTGGACTTCGCCACGATGGAAAAGCTTGCTGAACGCGCCGGTGATCTTCGATGGGCGTAACCTGTAGCGTCCCGAGGCCATGCAGGCCTAGGGCTTTGCGTATGTGAGTGTGGGTCGCAAGGCGATCCACGCGGAGACATAAGGGTTTTTGCAGAACAGTGCCGGCAGTGACCGGTGGATGGAGCCTACGGAGTGAGCAAGTCGAAGCGTCACTTGGATGTGACCCACGCTGCTTCGTCTGGCGGGGCCAACGCGCCGCGGCAGGCTGCTGGCGCGCGCTATCCTTTGCTGGACGCGGTGCGGCTGGCGGCGATGCTGGATGTGGTGTCGGTCCACGTGACGGGGCAGTATTTGTTTTGGGGGGCGGGGGTTCCGGCGTTTATCGTGATGTCCATCGCTTTGGCGGTGCGCAAGGCTGAGCTGCCGACGCTGACGCAGGTGGTGCCGCGGCGGGCGGCGCGGGTGATGGTGCCTTGGCTGGTGTGGAGCCTGCTGTTTGGCCTAAGCGGGTGGGTGAGCACGCTGAGCAACCCGGCGGTGGGTGCTGGGGATGTGTGGTACCCCTGGATGGTGCTGGCGGGCACGCGGATTCATTTGTGGTTTTTGCCCTTTATCTTTGTGGCCGAGGTGCTGGCGGTGTCGGCGCTGCGGCCGCTGCGGGGCGTGCGGACCGCGGTGACGGCGGGCGGTGCGGTGGCGATGGCGGTGGGGCTGATGTGTGTGACCGGCTGGATACACGATCTGTACGCCCCGCAGTACGAGGGCATGACCATGGCCAGCACCGACCCGCAAGAACGGGCGCGCTTTTTTGGTTGGATGACACGCCGGTGCTGGCTTTACGGCACGGTGTCGCTGTGTTTGGGGGTGGCGCTGGGGCGCACGCTTAGCGCGTCGTCGGCCCGCGGGCTGCGGGTGATGTGGGCGGTGTCGCTGGCGATGCTGGCCGCGGCGGTGGGGCTTGGCGACACTACGCCGCCGGCTGCGGGGGTGGGCTGGGAGGTGTCTGCGAGCACGGCGTCTCAGTGGCTGGCTCAGGCCACGGCCTTCGCGGCGGTGGTGACGGCGTTTCAGTTCAGCGGGCGGGGGTGGGTGGGGCTGGAACGTGTGGCCGCGCTGAGCATGGGGGTGTATCTGCTGCACAAGTGGGTGGACCTTCGGCTCAGCGATGCGCTGCTGACGCCTTTGGCCGGGCCTTGGGTGGCCGAGCATCTGACTTGGCTGACCGGTGGGCTGGGGCGGGTGCTGCTGGCATGGGCGGTGACATCGGTGCTGGTGGCGGTGATGCGCCGTTCCAGGCTGATGCGGCCGGTGCTGTAGCGCAGGGCAGGGCAGGGCGCGGGGTCTTGCAAAACGGACGGTGCTTGACGCTGACCTGGATGGGGGAAAAAAAAGCGAGCCCTCTAATCCAGGTAGAGGGCTCGCGGGTGAGTTGTGGGTTGGGGGCGGTGCTTAGTTGACGTTGAGCATCGCGGCGTACTGGGCGCCGCGGGACTTGAGGTCGGCGTCGCTGATTTCCATGAGGCGGCCGAGGCTGAACTGCTCGATGTTGTAGCTGGCGACCACGGTGCCCGCGGCCATGGCCCGCTTGAGGTTGTCGATGCTGAGGTCGCCGCTGGCGGCCAGGTGGCCCATGAAGCCGCCGCCGAAGGTGTCGCCGGCGCCGGTGGGGTCGACGACTTCGCGGGCGGGGTAGGCGGGCAGGGCGACGGCGCCGTCTTGGTGAAGCAGGAAGGCGCCGTGCTCACCCTTTTTGATGACCACGAACTTGGGACCCATGGCCAGGACGGCTTCGCCGGCTTTGACGATGTTGGTTTCGCCGGTGAGCAGGTGGGCTTCGCTGTCGTTAAGCACGAGCCCGTCGATCTGCTTGAGCAGGTCTTTCAAGAGCGGCTGGGCGGTTTCGATCCACAGGTCCATGGTGTCGGCGACGACGAGCTTGGCGTTGGGGAACTGGGCCCGCAGGCCCATTTGAGCGCCCGGGTGGGAGTTGGCCAAGAAGACGTACTGGCTGTCGGTGTAGGACGCGGGCACGGGGGGGCTGTCTTCGGCCAGCACGTTGAGATCCACCGAGAGGGTCTCGCGGTCGTTCATGTTGTCGAGGTATTTGCCGGTCCAGCGGAAGGTTTTGCTGCCGGCGCGTTTTTCCAGGCCTTCAAGGTCGATGTTGAAGTGGTTGAACGGGGCTTCGAGCTGGGCGGGGAAGTCTTCGCCGACGGCGCCGACCAGGCGCACCGGGCCGTGGAAGCTGGCGGCGGCGGCGAAGTAGATCGCGCTGCCGCCCAGCACGTCGGGGGCCTGGCCGGTGGGGGTGTGGATGGTGTCGATGCCGATGGAGCCGGTGACGAT
>JALZVY010000039.1 GCA_023300125.1 Phycisphaera sp. | reverse complement strand
GGCTCGCACCTGGGCTCGGGGTATTTGGCCGATGGCGGTGACTTTCGTTTTTACGAGGGCACGGGTGTGGCGCAGCGTCTGCAGGCGCTGCCGCTGCGCTGGCTGGTGGATCCGGTCCCGCCGGCGGTGCCGGCGATCCCCCGCGACTTGATGAGTTATGTGCAGGGGCAGCAGATCCTGTTTCCCGACAACGCGGCAGCCCCTTCGCGGCTGGGTGCGGCCCGCGCGGTCAACACGGCGTTGAGCTGCCTGTTGGGCTTGACGGTGTGCTTGGCCGCACGGCGTGTGTGGGGTCGGCGTGCGGCGCTGTTGGGGCTGGCGGTTTACGCCTTGAGCCCGACAACGTTGGCCCACGCCGCGCTGGCCACGACCGACACCACCGCGGCGCTGATGTTTCTGTGGGTGATGCTGGCCTTTCACGCGGCCTTCACACGGTTCTGCGTGTCGACGGTGTTGTTGGCAGGCTTGGCGTCGGCGCTGCTTTTGCTCACCAAATTTTCCGGGGCGGTGGCGCTGCCGCTGGTGGCGGCTTTGGCGCTGGTGGCGTGTATTCGGCGGCGGCCGATGGCCTGGCGTTGGCGTGGTCGCACCGGGCAGATTGCGACGCGCGGCCTGCGTGCGGTTGCGGCGGCCGCGGTGCTGGGGGCGTCCGCGGTGGTGGTGGTTGTGGGTGTGTGGGCGTACCACGGCTTTCGGTTTGACGCGTTGCCGGTGGATCTGGCGGACGAGCGGGTACGCGGGCTGTTTGCCCAGCGGCTGGGTTACGACGTCGAGCACGCGTCGCCGCGGCTGCGGCCGCTGATCGCGGGGTTGCTGGACGCGCGGCTGCTGCCCGAGGCGTTCGTGGGGCAGTTCGCGCTGTTTTCGGGGGTGACAGGTCAGCGGTTGGCTTATCTCAACGGCGCTTATGCCACCACGGGCTGGTGGTACTTCTTTCCTTTGGCGTTTGTGTACAAAACCGCGCTGCCCGCGCTGGGTCTGATGGGCCTGGGGGTGGCAGCGGGTGTGCGGCAGCAAGGGGCGAAGGCCTGGGCTCGGCGGGTGCTGCCGGTGGCGGTGCTGATTGTTGGTTACGGGGCGGTGGTGCTCACCGCGTCGATCAACATCGGCCACCGCCATCTGCTGCCGATCTACCCCGCGCTGGCGGTGGTCGCATCGGCTGCGGGTTTGTGGTTGACGCGACACACGCCGCGCCGCGCGGCGTTGGTGGCGGGGCTTGCGGTGATGCTCGGTGTGGGGTCGGTGTGGACGGCACCAGATCACCTGTCGTTCTTCAACCGCGCGGCCGGCGGATCGGCCCGCGGCGATCGGTTGCTGCTGGACAGCTCCATTGATTGGGGGCAAGACCTCCCGCGACTGCGGGCGTGGCTAGAGGCCGACGGCTCGCTGGGGCCTGGCGGCTCGCCGGTGTACTTGGAGTATTTCGGCACCGCGCCGCTTTCGGCCCATGGCTTGGACGCGGTGGAGATGCTCGCGGGCGAGCATCCAAAGTGGTTTCAGTGGTTGCGGCCCGGGGTGTACGCGGTGAGCGTGACCCACCTGCACCAGGTTTACCGTCCGTACCGAGACTGGACGGCGAAACATGAAGCGGCCTACCGCCAACTGCGGGCGGTGGCCGACCGGTTGATGGCGTCGGCGGGGGATATGGACGCACTGGATGGCATCGAGGCGGAGCTTGGGGGCGCAGAGGCGTTCAACGCGTTGATGGCGCGGTACGGCCAGCTGCGGATGTCTCGGCTGATGCAGTATTTGGCCGTGCGCACGGCGGACGGCCGCGCGGGAAATTCGATTAGGATTTTTCGTTTGTCGCCGGGCGAGCTTCATGCGGCTTTGCGCGGCCCGCCCGTCGGGCTCAATCATTAGTGCTTTGTGTGTCTTCGGGCCGCATCAGCCATATCGTGGAGGCATGATGACACCCACTGCATTGATCACCGGCGCGTCGGCGGGCATCGGCCGCGCGACGGCTTTGGAACTGGCTCGGTTGGGATACCGCGTGGTGGTTTCGGCCCGGCGCGATGAGCGGTTGGCTGAACTGGTGGCCGAGATTGAGGCGGGCGCGGGCGCCGGCGGTGGCGCGGCGCTGGCTTTGCCGGCCGACGCCAGCGACACCGCCGCGCTCGACCGCGTGCTGGCCGACGCCACCGACTGGTGCGGCGGACCGCCCGATGTGGTGGTGGCCAACGCCGGGCACGGGCTTGCCGGGGGCGTGTTGTCGAGCGACCGCGCACGGTGGGAGCACATGATTCAGCTCAACTTCTTGGCCACGACTCACCTGATGCGGGTGGCCGCCCAGGCGATGGCCGGCCGTGACGAGCGGCCCGGCGTGGGCCGCGGCGACGTGGTGGTGCTGGGGTCGTGTGTGGGGGTGAACGTCTCGCCGTTTAGCGGCATGTACGGGGCGACCAAGTTTGCGGTGGGCGCCGCGGCCGAGGCCCTGCGCCGCGAAGTTGGCGGCCACGGGGTGCGGGTGACCAACGTCCGTCCGGGCATCGTGATCAGCGAGTTTCAGGACGTCGCGGGATACGACGCGGAGAACTTCGGCAAGGCCATCGAGAAATTCGGCCAGCCGTTGCAGCCCGACGACGTGGCCCGCACCATCGGTTTTGTGGTCAGCCAGCCCCCGCACGTGCATGTGAACGAGCTGACGATCCGGCCCGTGGGCCAGGATTATCCGTAATGGGGGGTGCCGCTAGGCCGCATGGGCCCGGCCGGGTCGGGTAAAGTTGGGGGATGCTTCACCACACCGTTCATTTTTGGTTGAAACCCGGGGTCAGCGACGACCGCAAGGCGGCGATGATCCAGGGGCTCAAGGGCTTGTCGCAGAGCCCGAATGTGTCTTCGACTTGGGTGGGCACCCCGGCGGGCACCCCGCGCGACATCGTGGACAACAGTTACGCGATCCAGTTGCTTGCGGTCTTCGCCGACAAGACGGCCCAGGCGGCGTATCAGTCCGAAGACGACGCGGTCCACATGGGTTTCGTGGCCGAGTTCAAGGACGACTGGGAAAAGGTTCTGGTCTACGACTCGGTCGGGGCCTGAGCGATGGGGTTGTTTGACGGCACATCGTTGGAGCGTCCGCAGACCTGCGCCGTGTGCGAGCGGCCAGACAGCGATTGCGCGTGCCCGCGCGACGCGCGGGGGCAGGTGTGTCGCCCGCAGGATCAGCCCGCCCGGGTGCAGCGCGAGCGGCGCCGCGGCAAGTGGGTGACGGTGGTGTCGGGGCTGGATCCTCAGGCCTCGGACCTGGCCAAGCTGGCCAAGCAGGTGAAGAAAAAATGTTCGGCCGGCGGCGCGGCGACGGCCGACGGTTTGGAGGTGCAGGGGGATCACCGCGACGTGTTGGTGGGTTGGCTTAAGGGGATGGGGTATCCGGCCAAGGCCTCGGGCGGGTAGGAAGTGTGAGGGGCGAGGAAGTTTGGAGTGCGAGGCGCGAGAGCGGGGGGGTATCATGAGGCCTGTTCGTCGCTTTCAACTTTTCACTTCCAACCGCGTACTTCCCCATGGCCGACCTCTCCAATCATCAATCCAAGATCGTCAAGCGCTATTACGACAATCAGGACAACATCCTGAGCACGCGGTTGGCCGAGTTGGTGTCTGAGTTGTGGCTGGCCGAAGACAAGAAAAAGCAGACCAACCTGTGGGGCAAGGCCCAGGTGGCGCTCATGAAGCTGGGCGTGGATCCCACGCAGGTGGGCAAGGTGGTGAAAGATCGGGATCTGGAAGTGCTGGCCAAGCTGGCTCAGAAAGCCAGCGCGGGCGAGCTGGGCGATGCGAACAAGGGCAGCCGTGGGGCCGCCCCCGGCACTGTGCCGCGTGGTGAACACAAAGGCAGCGCCCCGATCGACGGCGGGCCGATCAAGGCGCGTGGTGCCCAGTCGCTTTCAGACGGCCGCACGGTGGGGCAGATGCGGGCCGATGCCGCGGCTGAGGGAGGCTACGACTCGCTGGAGGAAGCCAACCTCAAGCGTGCACTCAAAGCGTTTCGCCGCAAGCTCAAAAACTACCGCCGCGACGATGAGTCGCGGCTGAGCCGCGGCTACACCACCGCGGGCAAGAGCTCGACCATCACCGCGGTGCAGCCGCCCAAGGAGTACCCCGCGCCGGTGTGGGACAAGCTGATCGAGTCGGGCCGGCTTAAACGGTCGGGCGGCGGCACGCTTGAGCTGCCGTGAAGGCTCGGGGCCCCGCGTCGTGGATCGCCGCACGCCGGCGGTGGATGCTGGTGCGTCGGCTGCTGGCCGCCGCCGCGGTGTGCGTGGTGCTGGCGGGGCTGTACGTCGTGGTGGGGCTTGTTCCGGTGAACCGGGGCTTTATTCCCACGCCCGGCGGGGTGGAGGTCGCGCTGGTGTCCAGCGCGGTACACGCCGATGTGATCGTGCCCATTGCGCACGGCAGCGTGGACTGGCGTGACTGGCTGGGGGACGACGCGTTTTCCGTAGGCTGGCCCAAGCACGCCACCCACCTGGCCGTTGGCTGGGGCGACCGCGGTTTTTTCTTGAACACGCCCGAGTGGTCCGACCTGCGTCCGGGCACCGCAGCCCGAGCGCTGCTGTGGCCCTCGGCCACCTGCATGCACGTGACGCTGACGCGTATTGATCTTTACGAGCCTGCGGCGCTGCGCACGGTCACGCTGTCGGATACGCAGCACGCCGATTTGGTGCGCTTCGTTCGGCAGAGTTTTAACACCGCGGCGCATGACCGCCCGTCGAAGATCGCAGGCGTAGCCTACGGCGACTACGACGCTTTCTACGACGCGGCGGGGCGGTACCACGCCGTGCGCAACTGCAACAACTGGGTGGGGGCGGCCCTGCGGGCGGCGGGCGTGTCGGCTCCGTGGTACACGCCGGTGCCCAAGACGATGTTCTTCTATCTGCCCTGATCCCAACGCGGTCCGGGCGTCAGGCTTGTTCGTAGAGCACGGTGATGATCAGGTCGCCCGTCTCGTCGCTCTGCGCGGGGTGGGCGATGTTGCTCTGCAAAGACACGACTTTGACGCCGCTGGATTTGATCCAGTCGTTGACGTCGTTTTCGAGGCTGAGGTACTCGTGGCTAACGAAGACTTTGACTTGCTGCATGTTGGATCCTGATCAAGAAGGTGAGAGCGAGGGCATTGGCGTGACGATGCCTTGCAAGGCTTACATCCGCTGCTGCACCTGGATCAGGTGGAAGCCGAACTGGGTCTTGACCGGTTCGGAGACCTCGCCCACGGGCAGGTCGCCGAAGATCACCGCGTCAAACTCGGGCACCATCTGGCCTTGGCCGAACTGGCCCAGGCTGCCGCCTTCTTTGCCCGAGGGGCATTCGCTGTGTGCCTTGGCCAGGTCTTCAAACGACGCGCCGTCGGCGATCTGCTGCTTCAGGTCGGTGGCTTGGGTTTCGGTCTTCACGAGGATGTGGCTGGCGACGGCGTTGGGCATGGCAGGGGTCCGGTTTGGGGGTGAGCAAGGGCACGCGGGGATGCGTGGCGAACGATAGAGGTTACCCGCGTGCGCCGGTAAGATGTCGGCATGGATTCTCGCGCGATACGGCTTGAAGAAAAGGTGGCTCACCTCGAACGCTACGTCGCGGACCTGGACGGTGTGGTCCGCGAGATGAACGACCGGATGGATCGCTTTGCCCGCGAAGCCAAGGCGCTGCGGGCGATCGTCGAGGCCGCCCGCAAAGCGGATGAGGGGGCCCAGGGGGCGGCCGATGACGACCTGTTGGACGATCGGCCACCCCACTGGTGAACGGCGCTCCCGACGAGATGGCCTGCGATGCGGTCCGTGGTGACTCGGACGTTTGCGATCCGTCGGGTCGCGTGCTGGTGTTTGCCAATCCTTACAGCGGCCACCGCGACAACCGATCGCTTGTGGAGGAGTTGTCCGCGGCGCTCACGGGGCGGGGCCTGGACCACGAAGTGATTTGGGACGCGGACCGCCGCGCCGCGGCCTTGGACCCGCGCGGGGGCGCTTGCCGGGCGGTGGTGGCGGCGGGCGGCGATGGCTCGGTCAACAATGTGGTCAACGCGCTGGCGGACGCCGGCCGTCTGGATGTGCCCTTGGCCACACTGCCGGTGGGCACCGAAAACCTGGTGGCGCAGGCGCTGGGCTTTCGCGTTGCGGTTGAGGCCCTGGCCCAAGCGCTGGCGGCCGGGCGAACCCGGCAGATCGATCTGGGCGTGGCGGGTTCGGCTGCCCAGCTAGACGCCGGCGGCGGCCACCGCTTTGTGCTCATGCTCACGCGGGGCTTCGATGCCCACGTGGTGCACCGCATGGACCGGTGGCGTCGGGCTCCGGGGGCGGGCACGCTGCGCCGGGTCAATCGATTCAGTTATGTGCCGCGGGTGGTGGGCGGGTTGCTGGGTTACCGCTATCCGCGGATGCGGCTGGAAACCGCCGAGGGCCATGTGGTCGAGGGCACCCAGGCCTACGTGTTCAATGGGGGGATGTATGGCGGGGGCTTCCCGCTGGGGGCGCACGCAGAGATGGACGATGGGCAGCTGGACTGGGTGGTGCTGCGCCGGCCCGGCGGGCTGCGGCTGCTGCGCACGCATTGGCAGGCCCGGCGTGGCGGGTATCTCGACTCTCCCGACGTGGCCCACGGCCGGTCCGCGTCGGTGCGTATCACCGCGGTGGGCGATCCGGTGAAGGCTCAGGCCGACGGCGACCCGCTGGGCCCCGACGCGACGGACGTGCGTGTGAGCCCCGGGGCGTTGCGGGTGGTGGATCTGCGCTAGCCGCCCGTGGGTTTTTCAACGGACTGTTAGGGCTGCTGGCCGCTAGCGCATGTCGACTTGAACATCGATTTCTTGGTCGTCGCGCAGCAGGCGCACCACGATTTTCGCGCCGGCGTTGGTGCGCTCCAACGCGTTCAGCAGGTCGTCGGCCGATTCGACCACTTCGCCTTCCACGGCCAAGATCACGTCGCCGAGGATGAGATCCCCCAGCGAGTCGCGGAAGGTGGGTTTGAGCCCGGCGCGCTTGGCCGGGCTGTCCGCTTCCACACCCAGCACGGGCACCCCGGTGCGGCCAAGCCGCTCAAGAATGGCACCCGAGATGCGGTCGTTGATGTGGATGCCCAGGGTGGGCCGCACATAGCGGCGGTTCTTGATCAGCTGCGGCACCACGCGCTGCACGGTGTCGATCGGGATCGAAAAGCCCACCCCCGCCGAGGCGCCGCTGGGGCTAAAGATCATCGTGTTCACGCCGATCACCTGGCCGCTTGAATCCAGCAGCGGGCCGCCCGAGTTGCCCGGGTTGATTGCCGCGTCGCTCTGCACCACGCCGTCGAGCGTGCGGCCGGTCAGCGACTGGATCTCGCGGTCAAGCGCCGACACCACCCCGGTGGTCAGCGTGTGGTCCAGGCCAAAAGGGTTGCCGATGGCGTAGACGCTTTGCCCCACCCGCAGAGCATCGCTGTGGCCGCGCGGCAGCGGGGTCAGGGGGGCGGCGTCGGGGCGCTCAACTTTCAGCACCGCCAGGTCGTGGTCGGGTGATACGCCCACCAGGGTCGCGGTCAGTTCGGTCTGGTCGTTAAACGTCACCGTGGCGCTGCTGGCTTCGCGGATCACGTGAAAGTTGGTGACCACGTGGCCGTCGGCGTCCCACACAAAACCGCTGCCCGAGCCCGCGGGCACCTCCACGGTGCGCCGCGAATACGGGTTGTGCTGCCGGGCCAGGGTGTTGATGTTCACCACCGAGCGGCTGGCGGTTTCGAACAGGGCCACGGTGTGCTGCTCGTGGGGCTGCAAGGCGGTGGCGGAGGGGGGCGCGTCGGTTTGGGCCAGGGCGGCCTCGGGCCGCAGGGCGCCGCTTTGCAGGATGCTTTGCAGGGCCCAAGAAGATCCAGCGCCAAGCGCCAGCAAGATGACAACGGTTCGGGGGCGAAGCGGCATGGGCGGGGCCTTATTAAAAGGAAGCAGCGGGCCGCGCATTCTAGTGCGCCCGCCACCGCTTTTATGCCGCCGCGTGAAGCGGGTGGGAGCCTCTACTCATCGGTCCCTGCAGCGGTCCCCGCGGCGATCGCCGTGGCCCGCTCCACCAGTTCAACAAAGGCTTCGCGGGCGGCCCGCTCTGGGTCGGTGCCTTGGAAGCGGGCATTGGCCTTACGGGCCAGCTGGGCCACCTGCCCCAGGTCCAGGTGGCCTGCATGGTCCGAACTCCGCAGCACCATGCCCAGGCCCGCGGCGGCGGCGGCAAACTGAAAATCGGCGTCCGCGTTGTTGAAACCCTGGTTTTCGTCCACCACCGGCACGGTCAGCAGGTCCGAGGTGCCTTGCTCTTTGGGGGCGTCGGGCGCCTTGTAGCGCAGCTTCACGGTCAGCAGCTCGTCGGAGGCTTCGCCCGCAAGCGCCTGGGCGGCCGCGGGCTGCGGGGCGTACTTCAGCGGATCGACGGTGGGCACGGGCCCAGCTACGCCCACCGGCACGACTTCGTACAGCGCCGTGACCGTGTGCCCGGATCCGATGTCGCCCGCGTCCACCGTGTCGTTGTTGAAGTCTTCCTTGGCCAGCATGCGGTTGGCGTAGCCAATCAACCGGTACGACGCGACTTTGGCGGGGTTGAACTCCACCTGGATCTTCACGTCTTTGGCGATGGTCAGCAGCGTGCCGTTGACCTGCCGGGCCAAAAGCTTTTCGGCTTCTTTGGGCGAGTCGATGTAGCCGTAGTTGCCGTCGCCGGCGTTGCTCAGCTCTTCCATCGTCGCGTCTTTCAGGTTGCCGCTGCCAAAGCCCAGGATGCTGAGGTAGGTGCCGGTGGCGGCCTTCTCTTCAATCAGCGCCGTGAGCCGGTCGCGGTCGGTGATGCCGACGTTGAAGTCGCCGTCGGTGCAGAGGATCACTCGGTTCAGCCCGCCGTCGATGAAGTTCGCCGTCGCCACGTCGTAGGCCAGTTCGATGCCCGCCGATGCGTGGGTGGACCCTCCCGGCGTAAGGTTGTCGATTGCCGCCAGCACGGCGTCGTGATCGGAGGTCGAGTCCACCACCAGCCCCGAGGCCCCGGCGTAGACCACGATCGCGATGCGGTCGTCCATCCGCAGGGCCGCCACCAGCTTGCGTAGGCCGTCTTTGACCAGCGGCAGTTTTTTCGCGTTATTCATCGACCCCGACACGTCCAGCAGAAACACCAGGTTGGCGGCGGGGCGGTCGTCGGTGGCGATCTCTTTGCCTTTCAGGCCGATGCGCACCAGCCGGTGCTGCGCGGCCCAGGGCGCCGCGGCTACGTCCACGTGCGTGGCGAAGGGTGCCGGGGCGTCGGCCTCCGGTGGGGCGTAGGCGTAGTCAAAGCTGTTGACGAATTCTTCGATCCGCACCGCGTCGGCGGGGGGCAATTGCCCGTCCTTCAGCATCCGCCGCACGTTCGCGTAGCTCGCGGTGTCCACGTCGATGGAGAAGGTGGAGAGTGGGGCGTCGGCGGCGGTGCGGAAGGGGTTGTCGATGAGCGGGGCGTAGGATTCGGAGTTGGCCGGGTTCACGCGGAAGCGGGAGGTATGGGCTAAGGGAACTTCACGAAAATAAAAGTTGTGCGGCTCGAAGCGGAGCTTGTCGCCGAGCGGTTGCACCCGCTGAAGCCGCACGAGGCGGGTTTTCTCGAAGCTTCTCGGGACCGTCGAAAGCGAAGCGAGTTGTTCATCGTCGTAGAGGTCTCTGTCCCCCGGAACCACGTACCTCACGATATTCCGGGCCTGATTTTTGCGTGTTTCGGCGGCCTCGTCTAGAAGTGCAGCGAGCTCGGGGCGGGCGGCCCGGTTGCTTTCCCCAAAGTAGAAATGTTCTTCAGCGACGCCGAGCGCAACGTCTGTGCCCGCCACGAAGTCCTGGGCTTGCTGCGATGGCGCTGGGGTGATGAAAACGGTGGAGTTGTCGCCCTTAAGACGTTGGCCCTCCCACGTGCTGTCGCTTGCGCCCTCCACGCCGGAGTCGCCAACAACCGTTCCGCGTAACGCGGGCGGGGCAGCGGGGGCAGAGGTGGGGTCCGAAGCCATGGGGTTTGCCCGGCCCTCTTCGAGGGCCAGAGTGACGTCTTGCTGCTGCTTGTTGGTCGCCGACGCGGTCGGCGGTGTGTCGGTGGGCCCCATCGCGGGGCCGATCACCCGCGCCGTACCCGCGGCCAGTCCTAGGCAGGCCGCCACCGCCACGCCGCGGCGCACCCACGGCGAGCGCAGGGACGGCGGCGGGCCCGCGACGGGCAGGGGCTCGGCAGCAAACGCGGCCTCGACGGCTTGGACCTGAGCCCGCACCGCTTCCAGGTGCTTTTGCAGCTGCGGATCGCCCGCCAGCCGGGTCTCAAGATCCGCCCGGCGGTCCGGGTCCAGCTCGTTCAGGGCGTACGCGGTGAGCTCGATGTCCCGCAGCTCGTCGGGCGTGGGTTGGGGGTCAGGGGTCATGGTGTGTCTCCAAAAAAGACGGGGGGTTAAAACAGGGCCCGGGTCAGTCCGCCAGCCGCTCACGCAGCGCTTTGAGTCCGCGGTGGATCAAGTACCCCACCCGCGGCACGGTGGCGTCCATCACTTCGCCGATCTCGGCGTAGCTCAGCTGGCCCTGGAACTTCAGCCGCAGGGCCTCTTGTTGGTCGCCGGGCAGGCCCGCGACCTCCCGCAGCACCGCGTCGTGGGTTTCGCGGGTTTGGGCCTGGGCGGCGGGGCCCGCGGCGGGGTCGGCCACTTGGGCCGGGGCAAGGGTGAGCGGTTTCATGCGGCGGTCCTTGCGGCCCAGGTCGAAGCAGCGGTTGCGGCACACCGTGTACAGCCAGGCCTTCAGCCGGCCGCCGGTCAGTTCCCCCCGTTTGTCCACGGGTTGTTCCAGCAGGCGGGTCAGGGTGTCCTGCACCACCTCGCGGGCCACGGCGTCGCGGCCGGTCAGGTGGCGGGCGTAGCGCAGCAGCCCGGGTTCGTGCTCCCGCAGGGCGTCCGTGGGGTCCACGGGGTCCGGAGGGTTGGGCGGCGGGGCGGTGGGGGTGGCGGTGGTCAACGCGGTCTCCGCGAGAAAAACGGCAAACAGGGGCGGGGCTTCACCTATCTAGACGCACGAGTGGGGCCTGCGATAGACCCGGCATAAGTTTTTTTTGGGGCTGCTCTGGGGCGGGCCCCGCTGCGTCGGTGCGGGGAAATCAGGGCTGATTTCCCCGCTGACAGGCCCCAATGGCCCTCTGCGAGACTGTGGCGGGCGAGTCTCGGGGCCCTTACCACGGCCAATAACCCCAAGTCAAGCAAAAATTAACGGATCGGGGTTGAGTCTGGCCCGGCATTCGCTTACATTAACCCGTTCGGGCAACGCCGAGCCCTAACCCTCTTCCATAACTTGACGCCGGTTTTCCGACAGGAACCGGCTGAAACCATTCGCTGGCCAGCGAGAGGATGTCGATGCCGCTGAACTCTGTTCGTGACTTTTCTAAGCGTGGTGACGCGCTTTCCATTCCTAACCTGGTGCGGGTGCAGCAGGTCGCCTACGAACGGTTTCTCCAACAGGAAGTACCCGACGGCAAGAAGGACCCTCACATGGGTCTGGAAGGTCTGCTGCGTGAGGTGTTCCCCATCGTGTCCTACGACGGGAACATGCAGCTGGAGTACCTGTACTACCGGCTCGACGAGCCGCGCTACACCAGCGACGAATGCCGCGAGCTGCGGCTGACCTACGGCCTGCCCTTCCGGGTGGCCGTGCGTCTGGTGCGCAAGGACGTCGCCGAGATCCCCGAGGAAGAGATCTACCTCGGTGAGGTCCCCGTGCTCATGGGCGGTGGTGAGTTCATCATCAACGGCTCGGAACGCGTCATCGTCAACCAGCTGCACCGCTCGCCTGGCGTGGACTTCTCCATCGCCTCGCTCGAAGCGGACCGCCCGCTGCACTCGGCCCGCGTCATTCCTGAACGTGGTTCGTGGATCGAGCTGGAGGTGTCCAAGAAGGACGTGCTCCAGATGCGGATCGACCAGAGCACCAAGATCCCCGCCACGACCTTCCTGCGGGCTCTGGACGAGGGCTTTAGCACCACCGACACCCTGTTGCAGACCTTCTACAACGTCGAAACCGTCAAGGTGAAGGACGTCAAGCCCGAGCACTACGTGGCTGAAGCCATCGTGGACACGGAGACCGGCGAAGAACTGGTGCCCCTGGGTGCTCAGATCGGCGAAAACGTTGACACCGTGATCGGTTCGTCGCTGAAGACCGTCAAGGTCATCAGCAACGCGTCGGACATGCTGATCCTCAACACGATCGCCGACGAGAAGCAGGCCAACCTGCACACCGACCTGGACGTGACCGAGCACGAGGCCGCACTGCTGGCGCTCTACGCCCGCCTGCGTCCGGGCAACCCGCCGCAGGTCGACAAGGCCCGCGCCTTGTTCGAAGAAAAATTCTACGACGAGAACCGCTACCGCCTGGGCAAGGTGGGGCGCTTCCGCATCAACCGCAAGTTCGACATGGACACGCCGGAAGACGTGATGCGCATCCGTGCTGAAGACTTCCTGGAAGTCATCAAGTACATGCTGGACCTGCGCAACAACCGCAACAAGGCCCACATCGACGACATCGACCACCTGGGCAACCGGCGTCTGCGGACGCTCGACGAGCTCGCGGTCGAAGAGATGCGCAAAGGCTTCCTGAAGCTGCGTCGCACCGTTCAAGAGCGGATGAGCGTCAAGGACCCTGACGAGCTTGCCAAGGTCGCCGACCTGATCAACTCCAAGGCGATCAGCAGCGCGATCGACCACTTCTTTGGTCGTGGCGAACTGTCGCAGGTGGTTGACCAAACCAACCCGCTGTCGCAGCTGACCCACGAACGCCGCCTGTCGGCCCTGGGCCCTGGCGGCCTGAACCGCAAGCGTGCGGGCTTCGAAGTCCGCGACGTGCACATCAGCCACTACGGCCGCATCTGCCCGATTGAAACGCCGGAAGGCACGAACATCGGCCTGATCGCATCGCTGGGGCTTTACAGCCGCATCGACGAGTACGGCTTCTTGCAGACGCCATACCGCGCCATCAAGAACGGCAAGGCCGACAAAGAAATCGTCTACCTGCGGGCCGACGAAGAAATGAAAATCACCCTGGGCCCCACCGACGCGGTGGACCTGGAAGGCAAGGTCATCGCCGGCAACGTGCTGGCCCGTGTGGACGGCGACCTGAGCAGCGTGAACAGCAACACGCTGGACTACGTGGACATCAGCCCCAAGCAGATCGTCGGCGTGTCGGCGGCCATGATTCCGTTCCTTGAGCACGACGACGCCAACCGCGCGTTGATGGGCTCGAACATGCAACGCCAGGCGGTGCCGCTGATCATCACCGAGCCCGCTTTTGTGGCCACGGGGATGGAAAAGGAAGTGCCCAAGCACTCGGGCATGGTCGTGCGGGCCAAGCGTGCGGGCACGGTGACCTACGTCGACGCGATGAAGATCGTGGTGGACAACGCCGACGACTACGAGCTGCGTAAGTTCGTGGGCCTCAACGAGCGCACCTGCCAGAACCAGAAGCCGATCGTTGGCCTGGGCGAGAAGATCAAAGAAGGCCAGATCATCGCCGACGGGGCCGCGACCCTGCAGGGCGAGCTGTCGGTCGGCAAGTCGGTCATGGTCGCCTTCAACACCTTCGATGGCTACAACTTCGAAGACGCGATCGTGATCAGCGAACGCCTGGTGAAGGAAGACGTGTTCACGTCGATCCACATCGATAACTTCGACGTGGAAATCCGCGAAACCAAGCTGGGCAAAGAAGAGTTCACCCGTGACATCCCCAACGTCAGCGAAAAGATGCTGTCGATGCTGGATGAAAACGGCGTGATCCGCATCGGTGCCCGCGTGTCGCCTGGCGACATCTTGGTCGGCAAAGTGTCGCCCAAGAGCAAGAGCGAGCTGACCCCGGAAGAAAAACTGCTGCACGCGATCTTCGGTCGCGCCGGTGAAGACGTGAAGAACGACAGCCTCGAAGTGCCTGCGGGCACCTCGGGTGTGGTCATCGGTGCCAAGCGGTTCAGCCGCCGGATGCACCTCACCGACGAGCAGAAGAAAGACCTCAAGCGCGAGATGCGTGCTTACGAGCAGGAGATGGACGAGAAGGCCGTCGACCTGTTCAAGCAGTTCGTCGAGCAGGTCAACGAGTTCACCGGCACCGAGATGGTCGACCCCAGCACCCGGCAGAAGGTCGCCCAGAGCGACATTCCCGAAGTGGTCCTGGAGCAGATCAACGACTTCAACCTCAAGTGGGTGAAGGGTTCCAAAGAAATCAAAGCGGGAGCCGAAGAGGTCTACAACGCCTTCTGGCCGCGTATCCAAGGCATCGAGAAGGAAAAGCAGCGTCGCATGGCTCACATGAAGCGCGGCGACGAGCTTCAGTCCGGTGTGCTTGAAATGGTCAAGGTCTACCTGGCGACCAAGCGTCCACTGAGCGTGGGCGACAAGATGGCCGGCCGCCACGGCAACAAGGGTGTGATCGCCCGCATCGTGCCGGTCGAAGACATGCCTTTCCTCGAAGACGGCACCGCCTGCGACGTGCTGCTGAACCCCCTGGGGGTGCCCAGCCGCATGAACGTGGGGCAGATCCTCGAAACCCACCTGGGCTGGGCTTGTGCGGTCCTGGGTTTCCAGGCCGTCACCCCCGTGTTCGACGGTGCCACCGAAGACGAAATCCACGAAGCGATCGAAGAGGCCAACCGCCACTGCGATACGCGCTTGTCCGAAACCGGCGGCGCCCACGGCGACCGCGAACTGCTGGCCAAAATGCCACGCGGCGGCAAGGTTCAACTGTACGACGGCCGCACCGGCGAGCCGTTTGACCAGAAGACCACCGTGGGCTTCATGTACATCATCAAGCTGCACCACTTGGTCGACGACAAGATCCACGCCCGTGCCACCGGCCCCTACTCGCTCATCACCCAGCAACCGCTGGGCGGCAAGGCCCGCACCGGCGGCCAGCGCTTCGGCGAGATGGAAGTCTGGGCCCTCGAGGCCTACGGCGCCGCCTATGTGTTGCAAGAACTGTTGACTGTGAAATCTGACGACGTCGAAGGACGTACGAAGATCTACGAGTCGATGGTGAAGGGAACCAACAAGCTAGAGGCCGGTATGCCGGTCGCCTTCGATGTGCTCTGCAACGAGGTCAAGGGCCTTGGCTTGAACATCACGCTTGAAAAAGCGGAGATGGACGGCGGCTCGATTCTCTAATCCCGACGTCGGTATGACTCGGCCGCTTCCGCGGCGATGGACCAGACCTCCTGTTTGATGAATAAACCCCGCCGCCGGCACGACGCCCGCGGCTCCCCTGAAGCGGCCACTCACCGCGACAGGGACCACCCCAAAGGTGACCACCATGGCTGAACAGCTCTACGATCGCGTTAACGACTACGCCGCCGTCAAGATCAACCTTGCGAGCCCGAACGACATCCGTTCGTGGTCGTTTGGTGAAGTGAAGAAGCCCGAGACCATCAACTACCGCACCTACCGCCCTGAGAAGGACGGCCTGTTTTGCGAGCGGATCTTTGGCCCTGAGCGTGACTACGAGTGCGCTTGCGGCAAGTACAAAGGCACCAAGTTCAAAGGCATCATTTGCGACCGCTGCGGGGTGAAAGTCACCCACAGCCGCGTGCGTCGCAAGCGGATGGGCCACATCAACCTGGCCGCGCCGATCGTGCACATCTGGTTCTTCAAGGCTATCCCCAGCCACCTGGGCAACCTGCTGGGCATGAAAACCAGCGACCTCGAAAAGGTCATCTACTTCCAGGACTACGTGGTCACCGATCCTGGTGACACGCCCCTGAAAGAGAAGCAGGTTCTCACCGAAGACGAGTACCGCGTGGCCATCAGCGAGTACGGCAGCGGCTTCGTGGCCATGATGGGCGCCGAGTCCATCAAAGAGCTGCTGAGCACCATCGACCTGGATGCGTTGGCCGATGAGCTTCGCGCCGACCTCAAGGCCACCAAGAGCAAGCAGAAGACCAAGGACCTGTCCAAGCGTCTGAAGATCGTCGAGCAGATCCGCGGCAGCGAGAACGACCCCACCTGGATGGTGATGGACGTGACGCCCGTGATCCCGCCCGACCTGCGTCCCCTGGTGCTGCTGGAAAGCGGCAACTTCGCCACCAGCGACCTGAACGACCTGTACCGCCGCATCATCAACCGCAACAACCGGCTGAAGAAGCTGATGGACCTCAACGCGCCCGAGGTCATCATCCGCAACGAGAAGCGGATGCTGCAGCAGTCGGTCGACGCGCTGTTCGACAACGGCCGCTGCCGCCGCCCGGTGCTGGGTTCCAGCAACCGGCCGCTGAAGTCGCTGACGGACATGATCAAAGGCAAGCAGGGTCGCTTCCGCGAAAACCTGCTGGGCAAGCGTGTGGACTACTCGGCACGTTCGGTGATCGTGGTGGGGCCCGAGCTGAAGCTGCACCAGTGCGGCCTGCCCAAGAAGATCGCGCTGGAACTCTTCCAACCGTTCATCATTCGCAAGCTCAAAGAGCACGGCCTGGTCGACACGATCAAGAGCGCCAAGAAGATGCTCGAGCGACGTGACCCCGAGGTCTGGGACATCCTTGAGGAAGTCATCTACCAGCACCCGGTCATGCTCAACCGTGCCCCCACGCTTCACCGCATGGGTATCCAGGCCTTCGAGCCTGTGCTGGTTGAAGGCAACGCGATCAAGATCCACCCGCTGGTCTGCACCGGCTTCAACGCCGACTTCGACGGCGACCAGATGGCGGTTCACCTGCCGCTGAGTGTCGAGGCCCAGGCCGAGACCACGGTGCTGATGCTCAGCCCGCATAACATTTTTTCGCCCGCCAACGGCGAGCCCATCATCTCCCCATCGCAGGACATCCTGCTGGGCGTGTATTACACGACCATGCTGCGGGACGACCCGCGTGAAGAGATTGCGATCGAGCTGGTCACACGCTCGGGCAAGCTGAGTGCCGACAAGGTCGCAGAGATGCGCAAGTACAAGGAGTTCAAGGACTCCACCGAAGCCATCTTGGCCTTCGACCTCAAGAAGATTGGTGTGCACGAGCCCATCGTTCTCAAGCCCGACCCGGTGAAGTTCTCGGGTGTGGTGGTGAAAGAACGTGGCGACGTGGAGGCTCTGCCTGAAACCGGGCGCATTATCACCAGCGTGGGCCGGGTGCTATTCAACAACATCTTGGCTCAAGGTATGCCGTTTTATAACTGTGCCCTGGGTAAGAAGGGTTGCAGCCGCGTTATCGACGATACGTATCGCTTGCTGGGTCGTCCGGCCACGATCGCGCTGCTTGACGACATGAAGTCCATCGGCTTCAAGCGTTCGACCACCTCGGGCCTGTCGTTTGGCATCATGGACCTGCGGATCCCCGCGGCCAAGACGCGTCTGATCGACGAAAGCCAGAAGAAGGCCGACCGGATCGAAAAAAGCTTCGATTCGGGTGCCCTGACCGACCTGGAACGCTACAACCAGCTGCTCGAACTGTGGACCCACTGCCGCGAGGAAGTGACCAAGGAACTGAGCAAAGAGCTGAAGAACGACCGCCGCGACGCGGACGGCAACGAAGTTCCCGTCGACAGCACCGAAGGAGAGGCGTACATCAACCCCGTCTACGTCATGAGTGCTGACGCCTCGGGCGCTCGTGGTAACGTCTCGCAGATTCAGCAGCTGGCGGGTATGCGTGGCCTGATGCAGAAGCCTTCGGGCGAAATCATCGAGACGCCCATTAAGGCCAACGCCCGCGAAGGCATGCGGGTGCTTGAGTACTTCTCGTCCACCCACGGTGCACGTAAGGGCTTGGCGGATACCGCGCTCAAGACCGCTGACTCGGGCTACCTCACCCGGAAGCTGTGCGACGTGGCCCAGAACCAGTTCATCGCCGAGATGGACTGCGGCAGCAAGAAGGGCATCGCCAAGCGTGCGATCTATAAGGGCGAAGAGATCGACGTGCCTCTGCGCGAACGCATCTTCGGCCGCACCAGCCGCGAGACCATCGTGAACCCGGTGACCGACGAAACCATCGTGAGAGAGAACGAACTCATCACGATGGAGGCCGCTCGCAAGATCGAAGACCTGGGCATCGACACCGTGGTCGTGCGGTCGCCGCTGACCACCGAGAGCCGCACTGGCATCTCGATGCTCGACTACGGCATGGACCTCTCGACCGGCCGCATGGTCGAGGCCGGCCTGGCGGTGGGCATCATCGGTGCTCAGTCGATCGGCGAGCCTGGAACCCAGCTGACCATGCGTACGTTCCACACCGGCGGTGTGGCCAAGACGTCGCTGGTCGACACCAGCCACCGCGCTGCGGCGGGCGGCGTGGTCGAACTGCGTGACTGTGCTGAAGTGCCTGTGAAGGACGACGACGGCAACGACGTGTTGGTGAGCCTGAAGCGCAACGGCGAGATCGCACTCTTGGACGACAAGGGCCGCGAGATCGAGAAGTACAAGGTCTCTTACGGCAGCTACATCCGTGCGACGCCGGGCACCAAGGTGAAAAAGGGCTCGGTGCTGGTCACTTGGGATCCCCACCGTGCGGCGATCCTGGCCGAGAAGGCCGGTGTGGTTCGCTTCGAGGACATCGTGGTCGGTCAGACCGTGCGTCCCGAGGTGCAGGCCGGCCCCGACCAGACCAAGAAAGAGCAGCTGGTGGTCATCGAGCACAAAGGCGAGATGCACCCGCGTCTGGTCATCGAAGACGCCGACGGCAAGATCTTGGACTTCCACTACCTGCCCGCGAAAGCCCGCATCGATGTCACCGAAGGCGACGCCATCGAAGCCGGACACATGCTTGCCCGGCAGCCGCGTGAGGCGACCAGTTCGGCAGACATCGTGGGTGGTCTGCCCCGCGTGACCGAGATCTTCGAGGCTCGTAAGCCCAAAGAGTCGGCGATCATGGCCGAAATCTCGGGTACGGTGGAGCTCCGCAACGACAAGCGCAAGGGCAAGATGACGGTCATCGTCACCTCGAGCTCGGGCTTGGAAGTGGATCACCACGTGCCTCAGGACCGCCACTTGCTGGTGCACACAGGCGACCACGTCGAGGCCGGAGCCCCGATCATCGACGGGCCGCTGGTTCCCCAAGACATCTTGCGGGTCAAGGGCGAAGAAGCCCTTTACGAATACCTGCTGGACGAGGTGCAGAACGTGTACCGCGCTCAGGGCGTGCCCATCAACGACAAGCACATTGAGGTCATCTTGGCCCAGATGCTCCGCAAGACCCGGGTGGACAACCCCGGCGACGCGGACCTGCTGCCCAACGAGGTGGTGGACAAGTTCCGCTTCCGCGAGGCCAACGAGAAGGTTGCAGGCTGCGGCAAGATCAAGGAACCCGGCGATTCGTCGCTGCCCATCGGTTCGATCGTCACCAAGGCCGAGTTGAAGGAAGTCAACGCCAAGCTCGAAGCCGAAGGCAAGGCACCCGCCACCGCCAGCAAGTGCCGTCCGGCCACGGGCACCATCTTGCTGCTGGGCATCACAAAGGCCGCGCTGCAGAGCGAGAGCTTCCTGAGCGGTGCGTCGTTCCAGGAAACCACCAAGGTGTTGACCGAGGCGGCCCTGGCCGGCAAGAGCGACACCCTGGTGGGCCTCAAAGAGAACGTGCTGCTGGGTCACCTGATCCCGGTGGGCACCGGCTACCACGACTACCAGAACATGGAAGTCGTCAAGCTGGCCGAGCCACCGCAGCAGGAAGCCTTGTCGGTCGAAGAAGAGATCGAGCAGGCGGCGATGATCGCCGAGGCCGCCGGTGCCGAGACGCCCGAGCAGATCACCAGCACCGTGGGCGACAGCCGCTTGGTCGCTGAACTGCTGGGTGAAGACGTGACCGGCAAGAGCTAAAAAAGGCTTGCGGATCGGCTTGCCCGGCGTGTCTGGGCAAGCCGATTAAATTCGCTTCGCCGCGCGTGCCGATCTTTGTTATGATTTCCCGCCCGGTCAAACGGGCAACCCCATCGGGGCTTGTAGCTCAGCTGGCTAGAGCGCACGCCTGATAAGCGTGAGGTCGCAGGTTCGAGTCCTGCCAGGCCCATTAAAGAACCCCGTCGCTTTGCGGCGGGGTTTTTTTGTACGCTTTGAAGGGCTTTTGAAGTGTTCCGGCGTGAGTTATCACCGAGGCCGCCGGGGCTGACCCACCGGGGGCTCCCCGCCGAATATTGGGCCGATGCCGGCCCCGGCGGTCCACGAGACGTCGTGACGATCAAACGACTGGCCGGTGAGCCGATCCCAGGTCGCGCGTTGCGGCGGCGTGAGGATCTCTAAGAAGGCTTTCCGGGCCTGGGCGTGGAGTCGTAATGCTTGGCGACGCGGGTTGACGGTGTCCGAGGGCGGCGATTCGAGGTGACTTGCGTGACGTGGTGGTCCCTGACGCGGGCCTTGGGCTCGGCCCGAGGCGATTCGCTGCCAAGCGGCGCGGGTCTCCGTCAGCAGAGTGTCTAGCGTGTTTTGTTGTTCGTTGGTCAGATCTAGTGGGCCGGCCACCGCCGGGTCGGCGACGGCTCGGGGGCCTTGCAACTGCCGATTGATTTGGTGCAGCCGACGCAGCTGGTAGGGGTTTAAGCCTTGTTCGATCACGCGGCACCCCTCCGTGGCGATGTGGTCGAAGTGCGATTGCCGCTGGAGGGGTGTCATCTCGACGATACTGGTGTGGTCTAGATCGAATGCGCTGCGGATCCCCATTTGTTGTAGATCGGATGCGTCGAGCTCCAGTTCGAGCTGCACCGCTGGAGTGCCCAGTAGCTCGGCGAGTTCACCGGCCCGACGTAGCCGATCCATCGCGTTGAGCTCGTTGAGAACATCGGTGATGGTCTGCCGTGCGGCCACGATTTCGCGGGTGTCGGATGTGGAGTTGCCGGTGTGCTTGGTGAGGAAATCTCGGTAGTAATCCATGGCCGATGTCAGCATGGTCCGGCGGGCGTCATCGGCCAGAGGATTGTCTTTGAGATCTTGGGCGGCAAAACGCGTGAGCAGGTCGACCACCTCGCGGGCCTGCTGACTCGACTGTTGGGCTTCGCGGGTGCGTTGCTGCTCGGTGGTCCACGCGGCGGTGACGCGCTGGTTGGCGCGGGCTACCAGCACGGTGCTCACGGCCAAGCCTACGGCGACAAGGGTCAGGATGCCCACCCCAACGGCGACGCCGCGGCGGTGCCGGCGGGTCCAACGGGCGAGCTTCTGCGCCATGCTGGGCGCCCTGGCATGGATCGGTTGGTCGGCGAGGAAACGCCGCAGATCTGCCGCCAGCTCGTCGGCGTCCGGGTACCGGTCGGCGACGTCCCGGGCCATGGCCTTGCCCAGGATCACGTCGAGTTCGGCGGGTAGGTCTGGATCGACTGCCCGGGCCGAGGGCGGGGCGTCGTCGTGGATCGCCTTAAGCATCGCGACCTGAGTCGTCTCAGTCACGGCGGGCCTTAGGGTGAGTAGCTCGAACATGGTAGCGCCCAGCGCGTAGACGTCGGTGCGTTGATCCAGCAGCACGGCCCGACCCGCGGCCTGTTCGGGGCTCATGTAGCGCAGCGTACCCAGCACGTCTCCGGGGAGAGTCAGGCCGCCGTCGGCGACGTCGGCGTGCAGTTGCGCAAGGCCGAAGTCGGCGATCCACAGCGTGCCTCTGGTATCCAGCAACAAGTTGCCTGGTTTGATGTCGCGATGGATTACGCCGCGGCCGTGGGCGTAGGCCAGTCCGTCGGCGGCCTGGGCGCACAGCAGCGCGACGGTGTGGTAAAACGCCCGGCGCTCGTGCCGGTGTTGGTGGGTGAGGTCCGATGCGGCGGTGCCGTCGTGGTCGGCGTCGGACTTCAAGACGCGGATCACGTCGGCCAGGCTCTGGCCGTCTATCAGCTGCATCGCGTAGAAGTGCACCGATCGCTCGCATCCCACCGCGTGAACGGGCACGACGTTGGTGTGGTGGAGCTGCGCGGCGGCCAACGCTTCGTTTCGAAATCGCTGAAGCTGGCGCGGGTCCAGGGCCGCGGCCAGGGGGAGCACCTTCAAGGCTACACGCCGGCCCAGAGAGATCTGCTCAGCCTCGTAGACCACGCCCATGCCCCCACGCCCGATCTGCTGAATGATTTTGAAGTCGCCAAGGGGCTGAGCGGTCAGAGGGTCAAGCGGCGGTTCGGCTTGGGGGTTGGCTTGTGAATCTGTCTGCGAGTCTGGGGCCCGCAACGTCCCCGCGGCCGACTGCACCATGGCCATGCCGTCCAGGCAGTTAGACAACGCGTCGGCGATGTCGGAGTAGCGGGCCAAAAACGCGCTGCGCGGCGGCCGCTGGCCCGCCTCGGTCTCGCGCTGGTAGGCCTGCACCGCTTCGACCAAGCGATCTTCCGAGTCGGGGCGGGGGGCTCGATTGGCGTGTGAATCTGGGTCACGCATCGCGGTATCCCACCTCTTCCATCGCGTCGCGCAACCGCCCCAACGCTCGCACCCACAGCTTCTGCACGCTGGCGCCGCTGCGGCCCATCCGCTGGGCAACCTGGGCGAAGGGCAACCCCTCAACGTGGCGGAGCACGATGACTTCGTTGTAGTCCTCGGGTAACTGCGCCAATGCTTCGGCCAGAAGGACTGCATGTTCGCGTCGGGCTGCGCCCTGGCTGGGGGTGCTGTCGTCGGCCATCAGCCCCAGGTCCAGGGCCCGCGATGAGCTTCCTAGGTCCCGTTGGATCTGGCGTTCCAGCCGTACGTCGCGGGCTGCAGTGCCCAAAAAACGGCGCATGATCAGGGCCAGCTGGCCGGCAAGGATCGCCCGTAGCCACGCGGTGAGCTCGGCTTCGGTGGCGCCACGGAAGTTCGAAAACTGTCGGTGGGCGTCCATGAAAGTGGCCTGAACCACGTCGCTTGGGTCGGCCTTGCTACGTAGATCCGCTCCTAGCCGCGCCCGCACCAAGAGCGTGAGATAAGCCTCATAGTCCATAAGGAGGGTGCCCAAGTCCACCTCGCTACCCGCCCGCGCCGAGGCGAGTAGGGCTTCTCGTCGGGTGCGGCGGGCTTGGGGGGGCAGGGGATCGGTCATGCGTACGTGTGGGCGTGGAGCCGGTGTATGAGAGACGCATTGGAAGTTGCGCGTGTTCTGCTAGCCACAGGGTTGCGCCGGCTCAGTGAAACCGCCACACGCTGATGTTAGTGCTCTGCCACAGCTTGATTTTACGGCGAGAAGGAGTACGTGGAATTGATAGGGCAACGGTAAAAAAATACTCCATCCGCGACGGCGGATCCGTCAAGACCTGCGCAACCTCTCCAATGGGAGGGTGCCGAGAGGGTCACCTCCTGTTTAGCTCCGCCGGCTCGAAGCCGTGAAAGCCCCTTTTTACCCGCGACAAGAAAGACTTAAAAGACATGAAAACCCCTTTTTACAGACAAGCTTTTGGTGTGCTGGGTGTGTGTGCGGCTGCCGCGACTGCCTTGGCCCACGAGGGCCACGACCACGAAACCCCTTCGGGGCTCTGGCCCGAACACGATGAGGTTGTGAACGCTGAGATGCTGGATCTGGCCATGGCCACCACGGGCCTTGATCAGCGCATCACCGCCTGGAAGCTCTCCGATGGGGCGACCGGGTTCAGCACCCAAGACCCGGCGACCGACGCGATTGTCAGCGACGTGCTAGCGGACGTGAACACCGTGGCCTACGACGATCAGTACGTCTATATCCGCACCTCGGGCATCCCGTCCCACGATATTGGCACCTCCACTGACCCGAACCCGGCCAAGGCCGGCGACCTCGACGCGACGTACCGCATCAGCCTCAACCCCACGGAAGAGACCGGCATGAAGACGGCCACCGGGCTCAGCTCGATCGGCATCATGGTCAACGGGGTGTCGTTTTATAACCAGTCGGATGGCACGACGTGGAACGCCCAGGCCAACGACTTGAGTGGTCAGGTCGGCGGAGACGGCCCTCCTGGCGGAGACGGAGGCCCCGGCGGGCCCGGAGGACCTGGTGGCGTTGGAGACGAGGCCGGCGAGACGGCCGCCGTTTGGAGCACCAATGCGCTGTGGTCGCGTGCCGGCGGGCTTGATGATGCGGGGGGGCACTCGTCGCCGGAATTCGGGGAGACCAATGATGACGGCAGCATCCTGGGCTTGTACCACTACCATCAAACGCCCTATGGCCTTGAAGAACAGATTGATCCGGACAACGACGGTTCGATGGGATCGCCGGTCTACGGCTACGCCTTCGACGGCTACGCAGTGGTTGGACCTTATACCTACACCGAAGACGCGGACGGCCTACTGACGGTGACCCAGATGACCTCGAGTTATGGCCTCGAAGACAATCGTGGTGATGACGGGCCTACCGTTGAAGACTACGAGTTGGGCGCATTCATCGAAGATTTCGTCTACATGGAAGGCTCGGGGACACTCAACGAATACAACATGGCATTTGTCAAATTTGACGAGGCGGGCCGTGCCATTCTGGCCGACGAAGACGACGTCGAGGGAGATTGGGCCTACTTTCTGACGCTGGACGTGATCGACGCTATCAGCGGCAACGACACTGACGCCGACGGGTCAGTCGCCTTCCCCTACATCGTGGGCCCCGAGTACTTCGGGGTGGTCGATGAAGAGCTGCTTACGGCCGGCTCGGTGATCACCGTGCCCGATGATGTGACCTACGCCTTCCAGTTCGTACCCGAGCCTACCGCCGCCGCGATGGTGGCACTGGGAAGCTTCGCCCTGCTGCGGCGCCGGCGCGTTGTTGACCCGCATCTTTCTCCCCGCCGCGGTAATCGCTAACGCGCTAACGCGGTGTTGATTTGCTGGTCCGTGTCATGGTCGAATGCCTCCTGATATTGCCGGGACCGTAAGTGTGCCGACTAAGCCCCATCTTGAAAATGATCTTATCTATGAAAAAACAATCGCTAACGAAACAACGCCTGTTCGTGGGTCTGCTTGTTGCTCTGCCACTCTCGATCACCCACGCGCAGCCCCAACGCGGCGGGGGGGCTGAGCTCCAAGACCAGAGAAACGGAGCGATGGAGGCGATCGAACTGCCCGACCCAGATCGGAAGAGC
>JALZVY010000038.1 GCA_023300125.1 Phycisphaera sp. | reverse complement strand
CCGCGCTGGGCGAGGGTGGCCATGACGCGCCCGCTGCCGCAGGCGGGTTCGAGCACCGTGAGGGCCTGGGGAGTGGAGCCGGCCCCCGCGGCGTGGCGGGCGTGACACTGTTCAAGAAAGCGGGCTTCCCGCTCGGTGTGGGTGTCGTAGATGATGTCGTAGTAGACCGGGGTTTGGTACCAGTCGAACGGCTCGTAGGTGGGCATGGGAGTCGCTTGCAAGGGGCCGGAGGGTCGGCAACGGCCGCGGCGGCGGGGCGCCTGCGATGATACCGGTGTCCGGGCTCGGAAAAGGCGGTTCGCGCAGCGATGCCTTGGGTTCGATGTGGCGTGGCCGATACGTTGGGCGGGGGGTGTTGGTGCTCTGATCGCCCGGATGGCACAATGGGGCGGAGGTTTTTGGTTCAACCAATACGTATAGGTGCATTTGAAATGATGAAGCGATGGATGGTGGGGTTGTGTGTGCTGATGAGCCTCGTGCCGGGGGCGGCGGTGGCTGAAAAGGTTGCTGAGCAGGTTGCCGCAGGTGCTTCACAGCGGGGCGCTGCGGCGCAGGCCGAATCGGTGGGCTACCAAATCAGGCTGTTTGGGGGCGAGAAGAAATTCTCGCGGGTTCGGCAGGGGCAGGTGCGCTTGGCCAAGGACTTGCCGGGTTATTCGCCCAGGGCGGTGAAGCTGAGCCCGTACGGGGGTGCGGCTTCGCGGAGTTTTGAGGCGACGGGATACTTTTACGCCAAGCAGGGGCAGGACCGGTGGTGGTTGGTGGATCCCGAGGGGCATCCTTATTACATGACCGGGCTGGCGGCGGTGGCGCCGTATGACCGGCGCAACGAAGAGGTGGATTTTGGGCCGTTTGAGGATGTTCAAGACTGGGCCCGCGCGACCACCGGCGGGCTGCGGTCGATGGGGTTTAGCTGCATTGGGCCTTGGAGTTTTGATGCGGATTTGCAGGCCCAGGAGCGCCCGCTGAACTACACGGTGTCGCTCTATGTGATGTATTCGTTTGCCGCCACGCACCACGGCGGGAAGAACAGCCTGCACAACTTCAAGTTCACCAACGAGATCATGCCTGTGCTGGATCCGCGTTTTGAGGCTTTTGCGGTCGAGGCGATCAAGAAGCGGATCCGCCCGGAGTGGGTCGGTGACCCGCGGCTGGTGGGTTATTTCGTGGACAACGAGTTGCCTTGGAAGGCCGATTCGCTGCGGCGGTTCCTGGAGCTTGATCCTGAAAACGTCAATTACCAGAAGACGATCGCGTGGCTGATGGAGGCCGAGGGGATGTCGGCGGGCGACATCGAGGATCTGGACATGGCGGCCTTGCCTGAAGGGGTGTCGAGCCGATTTCTTGGCTACATCGCAGACACCTATTACCGAACGGTGCGCAAGGCGTTGAAGGTTGTGGACCCCAATCATTTGTATCTGGGCTCGCGGATTCACGGGGCGTATATCCGTAGACAAGAGGTGTTTGAGGCGATGGGTGAGCATGTGGACGTGGTGTCGGTGAACTATTACCACCGTTGGACGCCGCGGCGGTCTGAAATGAACCAGTGGGCGGCGTGGTCGGGCAAGCCGTTCATGATTTCTGAGTGGTATGCCAAGGGCGCGGACAGCGGCTTGAACAACAACTCGGGCGCGGGCAAGCTGGTCGCGACCCAGGAAGACCGGGGCAAGTTCTATGAGAGCTTTGCGCTGGGGCTGCTGGACGATCCGTCTTGCGTGGGGTGGCACTGGTACAAGTACAAGGACTCGCGCTTCGCGGGGAGAAACTCGAACCGCGGTTTTTTCAGCCAGACCTTCGAGCCCTTCGGGCCGCTGCAGAAGGCGGCAGGTGCGGTGAACCGTCAGGTTTATCCGTTGGTCGAGTATTTCGACGCGAAGCGGTGACGGTGGTGGGGGTGGGCACCGTCGATGACGCGGCCGGAAACCGTACTGTTCGATGTGGCGTGGAAGTCCGTCAAAACCAAGGCGCCCCTTACGCGGACCACCTCGACCCGGAAAGTAGAGCCGGGATATTCGGTGGGCAGACCCCGGCGATATTCTTTTTCGCGGTGGACAGACCCCCGCGATACGCTTTGTTGGTTCTACGGCGAGAGGTTGATGATGAGTTTGGTGTGGCGGCGTGGGAAATGGCGTGAGCGCTTTTGGCGGAAGCGGGGTGGGGGGGGAATCAGGCGGGCGCTGAAACGTTGGGATTGCTGGATGCTTGTGCTGGGGCCGGTGATGGCGACGGGTGTGTGTGTGTGGGCCAGTTGGGTGCCGTTTCAGATAGCGCGGGCGGACGAAATCGACCGGGGGGTGTACCTCGCGGTGGGCTCGTTGTGGTTGTGGCTTGTCGGAGGATTTCTTTGCGGGTGGTTGTGGGTTTGCGCCACGCGATTGAAGCGGTGGTCTGAGGCTTTGTTGGTGTTGGCCATCGTGCCTTTGGTTCTTTCTGCGGTGGGATTGCTGTTGCATGTTGTGTTGGCCATGCCGGCATTTCCCATGCGGGTGACGCGGGGCACGGCTTTGCTGACGCCGCGTTCGGCCCCGTTTACGCCGCAGCTTGAAGTGCGTATTGACTCGGAGTTCGCGACCTGGGATTCGGTGCATACGGCGACTGCCCGTGTCACGGTCTTGCCGAGCGAAGGTGAGGGTGAGGGGGAAAGAAGCAGGCGTGATGCGGGGCAAGGTGCGGTGCAGTCGGTCAGAGCCGATCGGGATGTAGAGAAAGAGCGCGGTGTTGCTGTGCTTAACGCAGACCAAAAGGCTGGGCTCGAGCGTTTCTTGGAGTCGGGGCGCCTGAAACGTGGTGTGTCTGGTGAGGATGCTCACCCGTTTGAGGTGGTGTGGAAGGAGCATCGCACCTATTTGTCGCCGGGCAAAAGGTGGAGGCCGCGTATCTGGCCGTTTGCTGGGCTGGTGGGTGTGTTTGGCGGGTTTATGTTGACGTTGGGTGCCAAGATGGCGCAGAGGGCTTGGCGTTCTTAGGGGGCTTGTTTCGCGTAGATTGCTGGGTATCCATGGGCACTGAACTTCATGCGAAAATTTGTGAGCTGCTGGGGGTGGCGGACCTGCTGGAGGTGCAG
>JALZVY010000037.1 GCA_023300125.1 Phycisphaera sp. | reverse complement strand
GCCCGTCGGCGGAGCACCGCGGGGTCGATGTGGAGGTCTGCCAAATGCGGTTGGATCTCTTGCCAGAAGCGTTTGGCGTCGCTGCCGTAGCCGGCGGTGGGCTTAATGTCGGGCAGGTGGTGGGCGAACCAGGCTTTGAAGCGGGCCATCATGAGTTCGCGTGAATACTTGGCGACCATCGACGCGATGGCGACGGGCATGTGGTCGCTTTCGGCGGCCACGGGGAAGCGCAGGGTCATGCGGCGTGGGCCCTGCGCTAGGACGTAGACGGATTCTTGGCCGTGTTCTTCGATGACGGTGATCGTGGCGTCGGGGAAGTTGAGCGCCAGCCAGTCGCGGTAGCGCGAGCGGCCCGACTGGCGGTCGACCACGCAGGTGGGGTGGTCGGTGCCCCAGCGCTGCCACACGGTTTGCAGGTGGCCGGCGATGAAGGTGAGGTTGACCGCGGCTTTGGAGCGGGTGGCGGCGACCATGGCGTTGAAGCGGTCTTCGAAGACCACCGAGACGCCCAGGTGAAGGGCCTGCACGCCGATGCGCTGGGCGGTTTGGGTGAACAGGCCGCGCTTTACCGCCAGCTCGTCGGGGTCGTTGGCGGCGGGCAAGAGCTGCCACGGCGTGGCGTCGGGGGCGGAGTTGCCGCCGCCGGGGCGGCCGTACCAAGGCAGGGCGGCCAGGTCGTGGTGGGCGGTTTCGCCCAGGGCGTCGAGCCAGGCGCCCGCGTCTGGGGGCCGGTGGTCTGCCAGCCCGGCGACGGCCAGGCAGCCGGTCTCCAGGTGGGCGATGCCCGCGGCTTTGGTGGTGAGCTTCTTGGAATCGTTGATGACCACCCGGCCCGCACGGCCGCTGAGCGTGCGGCTGACGCCTTTGCGCAGGCGCGACCACAGGTGGGGTGGCGGGGCGTCGGCGGCCAGCTTGGGCACGGCCAGCACGCAGCAGCCCACGGTGAGGGGCCCGAACGCAGGGCCGTAGCCTGCTTCATCGATACCGGCATACACGTACATAAGGCGGTTCTCTAGATCGTTTTATAGAGGGTTATTTTACTGGAACCCGCGGCAATAGCGCCTACAGTGGAGGGAGAGCGGCCGGAATGGACCCGGTTCAGTTCAGGCAGGGATGTGGATGCCGTGTGGCTGGGGGGTGGGTGGGCTCGTAAGGAGCCTTGGTGTTGTGCCCCCCGCCCCGTCATGGGCCCAAGAGAAAGAAAAGCCATGAATGGCCTTGAAATGCTTTGTTGTCGCCCGCTGACGGGTGTGTCGTCCCGGCTTCCGAGGGCGCCCCGATGGGGGGTGCGGTGGTCGGCGGTGCTGTTGTTGGCTGCGGCCCCCCTGGGCGTCGCGGCCCAGGCCCGGGCGCAAGCCGCGGGCCAAGACGGCTCATCGGTGCGCCGGGTGCTGCGCGGGATCAACGCGTCGGCGGCAGAAAACGGCGAGCGGGCGGTGCCTTTTAGGCTGCTGCGTCCGCTGCGCACGTTCCGCGGGCGGGCGGTGCAGGTGGGGTCGCAGGGGCGCCGCGAGTTGAGCATCGGGGTGGTGCGGGCGATCCGGGCCGACGGCTCGAAGTCGATCGGGGTGGTGCGGCCGATTCGCAACACGTTTGAGCCCACGCCGCCGCTGAACCCCGGGCGTGTGGTGGCCTCGGGCCCCGCGGCCGGATCCAAGCCCGCGGTTGCCGGCCCGGGGCCGGATTCCTACCCCGCGGTGCTGGTGCCCGGGATCGACTCGGGCGGGCGGGGCACCGCGTCGCTGCAGATCTTTGCCGGTCAGCCGCGGCCTGTGGACGAGGGGGCCAACGCTTGGGACCTGCTCAACGCGGGGCGTTATCACGCGGCGGCCGAGCGTTTTAACCCTTCGGGTGACGTGGCGGAGCGCACCGGCGCGGCGTTGGCGTCGATGCTGGCGGGGGATCTGGCGGCCGCGGCCGCCACGCTGCCCGACGAGCCGGTGCTGGCCCAGGGCGTGAACCTTGAGCGGCCGACGGTGATGCGGCTGCGGCAGATGGCGGCCGTGTTTTTTGCGCACGACCCGGCGACGCGCGAGGCTTTGACGGGTTTGTTGGCGGGCCGCTAATCCCCAGGGTTGTGGGGTGTGGGCTTTGGCCCGCTGAATCAGGGGTTTTGAGGCGATGCGTCGGACGAGGCACCGTCGAGCACGTCTGCAAACGCGTCGCCGACGTCTTGGGCGGTGATGCTGCGCATCAGTGTGTCGTCGTCTTTGCAGTGGCGGTATTTGATGGTGCGGCCTTCGGTGCCCGGGGCGCGGAGCACCACGTGGTTGGCGGCGTGGGCGTGGGCGGGGGTCCAGCGGCAGGGGCCCACGCGTGCGGGGTCGGTGGGGCCAAACAGGCTGACGGTGGGGCGGTTGAGGCCGACGGCCAAGTGCAGCGCCGCCGAGTCGTTGCCCAGCAGGGCCTTGCAGCCCGCGATCCAGGCCATGAGTGTGCCCACGCGGGTGTGGGGGTAGTGCACGCGGTCGTGCAGGTCCTGGGGCAGCGCGGCCTCGAAGCCCGCCTGCACCGCGTCGCGCTCGTTGGGTGCGGCCACCACCACCAGCCGCTGCACCCGGCCGGTGGTCAGGGCGTGGCCCCCGGTGGCTGCGAAGCGCTCGACCGGCCAGCACTTGCAGCCCCAGCGCGCGGTGGGGGCCAGGCAGGCGTAGGCCCCGTCCCACGCCGCGGTGTGTTGGGCGACTTCTTGGGCGGCGTCGGGGGGCACATACAGCGTGAGGTCTTCGGGCCCGTCGAAGCCCGCGGCGTCCAGCAGGCCGCGCATGCGGTCGACGGTGTGCAGGTCACGCGGGAGGGTGTGTTTTTCGTTGTAGCCCAGCCACGCGCCCTCGCGGGCGTTGGCAAAGCCGATGCGCCGCGGGGCGCCCGTGGCCCGGGTGAACAAACCCGACCGCGCGAGACCCTGGAGGTCGACCGCCAAGCTGTAGCGCCGGGACCGCAGGTGTCCCAGCAGCCGCGGGATTGAACCGGGGTGGTGGCGGTCGAAGGGCACCACCGCGTCGAGCATGGGGTGGGCCGACACCGCGTCGGCAAAAGCGGTGTTCACCAGCCAGTCGATGTGGGCGTTGGGCAGGGCGCGGCGCAGGGCCACCAGGCAGGGCACCGTGCGGCTGACGTCGCCCAAGGCCGAGGGGCGGATCAGCAGCACACGCTGAGCCCCGGTGATGCGCGCGGCGTGGGCGGTGGGCGGCGTGGGGGGCATAAGGTCGGTTCGGGCTTGAAAACGGCGGGACAGCGTGCTGGCCGCGGGGATGAAGGCGTGGCTGCCTCGGGCCCGCGGGATTGGGTTACATTAGCGGTTCGTCCTGAAGGTCTGCCCTGAGGGTTGGTCCGGCCCGTTTCCCTGCCTGCGCGAGTTTGTTCATGCCCACCGCCGTCATCTCCGACATCCACGGCAACCTCGAAGCCCTGCAAGTGGTTTTAGGCGACATCGAAGAGCGGGGCATCGACCAGATCATCTGCTTGGGTGACATCATCGGTTACGGCCCAGACCCGACCCAGTGTCTGGACCTGGTGATGGAAAAATGCCTTTTCGCGATGATGGGCAACCACGACTTCGCGGTGCTGTACGAGCCGACGATGTTCAACACCAGCGCCGAGCAGGCCGCGTTTTGGACCCGGGCCCAGTTCGAAAAAGAGCCTGACCCCGCCGAGCGGCGCCGGCGTTTTGAGTTCTTGGGCAACCTGGTGATCCGCCGGTGGTTCGAGGGCAGCCTGTTCGTTCACGCCAGCCCCCGCCGGCCCATCAACGAATACATCTTCCCCGACGACGTGGTCGCGGCGCCCAACAAGATGGCGGCGATCTTCGACCGCATCGACACCAAGGCGTTCTGTGGCCACACCCATGTGACCGGTGTGTTCACCGATGAGCCGGATTTCTACCCCCCCGGCGACTTGGGCGGGGCGTACACCTTCCGCGACGACGAGAAGTGCATCATCAACCCTGGCAGCGTGGGTCAGCCCCGCGACAAAGACCCGCGGTCGAGCTACGCGATCCTGCACGAGGACCGCGTCGAGTTTGTGCGTTTGGAATACGACATCCCCACGGTGGTTAAAAAGATCACCGCCATTCCCGAACTGTCGGATTTTTTGGGTCAGCGGCTGCTTGAAGGGCGCTAAGGCGCTGCGGCGTGTGAAAACCCACGCGTTGAGGTGTATCGAGGTGTGTTGTGCAGAGGCCGCACGCGGTGTAGGTCCGCGGGCCTTACCAGCGTGAATCTTGTTTTGAAAACGAAGCGATCGCGTCGTCCATGTCTTCAAAGATGCCGAAGATCGTGTCGATTCGGGTGGACTTGAACAAGAACAGCACGTTGGGGCGGCAGCCCACTAGGGCCACGCGACCGCGGATGGGTTCGACGTCGCGCACCAGCCCGACCAAGGCGCCGATGCAGGCTGAGTCGAGGTATTCAATCGCCGACAAATCGAAGGCGAAGTTGCAGGCTTGGTTAAACCGCATGTGCTCGCCGCAGGTCACCACGGCTTCTTCCATGTCTTGGGCAGAGACTGTGGGGCCCGCCAGGATCAGGGCGACATTGGCTCCGTCTTGTTCGACTTCGAGGGGCAGTGGGGTGGGCATGTGGGTGTGGGGGGTGAGAGTCGGGAATCAAGAGCGCTTATCGCCTCAAACGTCGCGGTACTTCGCGGGGTTGGGGCAAATCCTTAGGGGTGTGGGGGGGGAAGCGTGTGTGCGTTACCTCACCAGCCAAGCAGACACAGCCTGTTGTGCAGGTTGGCCGGCAGGACGCGTATCAGGTCAGTCGCTAAAAAGCGTGACGTGGATGCGGAGGCAAGTGACGGCCTCCAAAGGGCTTTAAGCCTCGTAAGGCTCGCCCTGCGCCAATTCAAATAACACATTCAGCCGGGCGAGCCGCAACAAAAGAGCGACGTTTTCTTGGCAGTTCAGCAGCACAATCCGCGCATCGTGCTTTTTGGCGTCTTGGTAAAACATCAGTAGCAGGGCCAGGCAGGCCGAGGGCAGAAATTCGACTTTGTCGAAACAAAACACGAACGTCCGGGCCCCGTCATCGAGCCGCAGGCGCATGTCCAAGGTGAGTTCGCGCAGCCCGTCGGTTAAGACTTCGGTGACGTGGACGCGGACGATCACGCGGTCTTGAACCTGCTCGACAGTGGCGATGGGCTGAGGCATAGGGTGCCAGCTTAAGGTCTGTCGACCGCTGCAGACGTGCGTCTGTTTGGGCTAGGCGTCCGTGGTGACCGGGGCGTCCAGCGGCACGACATGGGCGTGGATGAGCCTGCCGCCGGAAGGCAGCCGCAGTTCGGTGCCCGGGCGGTGGCGGCCCCAGCGCACCACGGCGAAGCCGATGGCGGTTTGGCCTGCCAGCGGCGACGCGGCGGAGCTGGTCACCGCGCCGATGACCTTCGTGGTGTCTTTGGCGTCGAAGACCTGAGCGCCGGCCAACGGCAGCGCGTCTTCGGGGCAGTCGTTGGCGCCCGGCTCGGCGGTGGGATCGACGCGGAAGGCCACCAGCAGCTTCTTGGGGTGGCCCAGGCTCTTCATGCGGGCGACCACTTCTTGGCCCAGGTAACAGCCTTTGGTGAAGCTGACCGCTTGGTCGATGCCGTGGGCCCCGGGCACTTCGGCGGGCAGCGAGGTGGGTCCGAAGTCCACGTGATACAGCGGCACGCCTTCTTCGATGCGCAGGGTGTTGAACGCGCTCCAGCCCACCGGGCGTCCGCGCAGCGACGCGCGGCGGCGCTGGGCAAACGCGGCGGCGTCTTCGGGGCTCAAAGTGTTGGGGTCGGTGGGCTCGTGCCCCGCGGCGGCGAGCAGGCGGGGGTAAAAGTCTGCGGCGTGCCGGGCCGCGACGACCACCCGGAGGCCCAGCAGTTGGCCCAGGTCGTGGCGGTAGGCGGTGACCTGGGGCGCTCCGGCGACGCTTAGCACGTGGTGCGTGCCGGGCATCGCGCCCACGCGGGCCGCGGCGTCGCGGTCTGCGGGGTCGCGGCCCGCGGCCGTTAGCAGCTGCACGGCCGCGGGGCCGATCAGCCAAAACACGTCGTGGTCCCCGACCGCCTCGCGCAGGGTGAGTTCTTCGGTGAACTGCCGGGCCAGGATCAGGCGGGCCAGGTCGGGCAGGTCCACCGCGTCGCCTTCCAGCCAGGTGCCTTCATCGCCGAAGTGCACCAGCAGGTCGGCGGTGACGTGGCCGCGCTCGTTGAGCTGAAACGCCCGCACGCTGGATCCGCCTTCTTGCTTGTTGATGTCTTGGGTGCACAGGCGGTGCAGGTAGTCCTTGACGTCGGGGCCCGCGAGCTTGAGCACCCCGCGCTGGGGCAGGTGCAGCACGCCCACGCGCTGGCGCAGGGCGGCGTACTCAGCCTCGAAGGCGTCGAAGTGTTCGGCGATCTGCACGCCGGTGTCGCCCCAGGGCATGAACTGGGCGCCAGCGGCGCCAAGGGCGGTGTGCAGGGCGGTGGGAGCGGGGGGGGCGTGGTCCATGGGCGGTTGCGGGCAAGCGTTTCAAGGCGTGGATGACGGTAGAGCTTAGGGCTTGGATCACGCCGGGCACAGCGATCTGCAGGATCACCTGCGGCGCCCAGCGACACCCCCACGGCCCCGGGTAAACTGTTCGGCCTTCCCCCGCCAGAGCTCTCATTCAGGTTCTGCTCCAGCCCCCCACCCAGCCCCCACCTTAGGACCCCACCCGTGGCCAAAAAGACCCTCGCTGATCTCGACCTGAACGCCCAAAAAGTGCTGATGCGCTGCGACTTCAACGTGCCGCTGAACGACGCGGGCGAGGTGACGGACGACCGGCGTGTGGCCATGGCGCTGCCCACCATCCAGCACGTGCTGGATCACGGCGGTTCGGTGATTGTGATGAGCCACCTGGGCCGCCCCAAAGGCGCCCCGGACCCGGCCTTTAGCCTGAAGCCCGCCGCGGACACGCTGGCCAAGCTTCTGGGCCGCGCGGTGCAGCTTGCGGGCGACACCGCGGGCCCCGACGCCCAGGCCAAGGCCGCGGCGCTGAATCCCGGCGAGGTGTTGGTGGTTGAAAACGTGCGTTTCAACGCCGGCGAAAAGAAGGGCGACGACGCGGCCTACACCGCCGCGCTGGCCGGGCTGGGCGACGTGTACTGCAACAACGCCTTTGGCACGTGCCACCGCACCCAGGCGTCGATGTACGCCGTGCCCAAGGCCATGAAAGAAGCCGGCAAGCCCGCGGTGATGGGCTTCTTGGTTGAGAAAGAAATGAAGTACCTGGGCGACACCATGGCCAGCCCCCAGCGGCCTTTCGTCGCGATTTTGGGCGGGGCCAAGGTCAGCGACAAGATCAACGTGATCGACAACCTGCTGGGCATCTGTGACCAGGTGCTCATCGGCGGGGCGATGGCCTACACCTTCTCGCTGGCCAAGGGTGGGCAGGTGGGCGACTCGCTGGTTGAAAAAGACAAGGTCGAGCTTGCCAAGCAGCTTCTGGAGAAGGGCGGCGACAAGCTGGTGCTGCCGGTGGACACCAACTGCGGCGACGCGTTCAACGACCCCAACTGCAACCAAAAGGCCGTGGCCGCGGGCGAGATCCCCGACGGCTGGGAAGGCTTTGACATCGGCCCCAAGACCGCGGCGCTGTACGCCGACATCGTGGCCAAGGCCAAGACGGTGATCTGGAACGGGCCCATGGGCGTGTTTGAGTGCGAGCCGTTTGCGGTGGGCACCAAAGCCGTGGCCCAGGCCCTGGCCGACGGCGATGCGACCAGCATCATCGGCGGCGGCGACAGCGCCGCGGCGGTCGAGCAGCTGGGCTTTGCCGATCAGGTCAGCCACGTGAGCACCGGCGGCGGGGCGAGCCTGGAGATGCTGGAAGGCAAGACCTTCGCCAGCGTCGAGCTGCTGGACTAAACCGATCTGCGGGCCGGCGTGGCCGGGGCGTGGGTACATCTCAGGTGATCTGCCCGGATTTCGGGTCTGGGTCTTACACTGATTGGATGATCCACCGCCCTCAACCCCGCGTCTGCTCAACCATTTCTTTTGCAGCGTGGAGCGTGCTGGCCGCCGCCGTGCTGTTTTTGGCTGCGCCCGCCCAGGGGCAGGTCAGCAGCGCTTTGGTGGCGGTGCCTTGGGCGCCAGGCCAGACACTGAGCACCACCGCCTATGCCATCGGCTTGGAAGCGGACACCGAGTCCAATGGCCTGGCGCCGGGCTCGGATCTCACCACCGCCCGTTTGGTGAACATCGGCCGCTACCGGCTGGACGGCGATGACCCGCGCAGCCTGACGATCGGTTGGCTGTACGACCGCACCGAGCTCAACACCGGCGACCCTCTGCTGCCCGAACGTCTCGAAGCGTCGGCGGTGGCGATCGGCGCGTCGCTGGGCACCTACAAGGGCTGGGATGTGGGCTTCACCGCCGGCGGCGGCTTCGCAGGCGACCTGCCGTATGCCGACGAGCAGGCTTGGTACGGGGTGGGCAGCCTGTTCGCCCGCAAGTCTCTTGAGCGTCCGGGCACGGCGCTGACGCTGATTCTCGATTACGACGGCAGCCGCACCTTCTTGCCCGACGCGCCGCTGCCGGGCATTCAATACAACGTGCGTCATTCCCAGACGCTGTCGTACGCGATCGGCTTTCCGTTCAGCAGCCTTTCGTGGCGGCCCGACGCGCACTGGTCGGTCAAGGTGAACTCGTTGCTTCTCATCGGCGGCTCGGCCGAGGTGAACTACCGCTTCGACGACCGCTGGTCGGGCTATTTCGCGTACGAAAGCACCACGCGTGGTTTTCACCTGTCGGGCGATGACGACAACCGCCGGCTGTTTTTCCAGCAGAGCCGGGCCGAGTTGGGGGCGCGCTTTGCCTTGACCCCCCAGATGCGATTGAACGCGGCGGTCGGCTACGCCTTTGACCAAGAGTTCACCCGCGGCTTTGACACCCGCGACGACACGCTGGTGCGCGACGTGGAAGACGCGCCGTTTCTGCGGGTGGGGATCAAAGCCACGTTTTAGCGGGCGAGGGAGACGTTCTGCTTGAGAATGCCGGTGTCGTTTTGGCTGTGGTACTGGTTGCTGTCGGCGTGGACGTCGAGGTAGGCCACGTTGGCCGAGCCGCTGGGCGGGGTGGTGCCATCGCCACCGCTTTGGAAGTGACGCCAGCGGAGGTTGCCCGCGTTGCCGGTGAAGTTCACCGCGTCTTCGTTGGTGCCGCCGTCGATGGATTCGGACAGGTTCACGCCCGGCCCGCGGAAGAGCCCGTTCTTGCTGGAACTGGAATCATTGAGGGCAAAACCGTTGAGCTGATATGCGGTGGCGGCGACGCCCCAGGTGCCGGTCCCGGCCGAGTTTTCGACTTGGGCGCCGTCGCTATACAGCAGCAGGTCCGAGGTGTTGCGGACCGAGTCGAGGGTGTGGGTTCGGAAAAGATTGCCGGTGAGGCCGTCGATTTCGTTGATCGCGGGCATGAGGCGGGGGTGGGCGGTGTAGTGCAGCCCGAAGTCGAGGTTTTGATTGTTGGCAATGCCGTCGGGGCACAGCAGCGTGTCGGCGGCCAGGCCCAGCTGATTCACGCCGGCGTTGACGCCTTCGCCTGCACCCACGGTGCCCGCCAGCAAAAACCCCCAGTTGGTGTCGGCGATGCCCGCGAGCGCAGGGGGGTGGCGTACTTGATGCCGATGGGCAGCGCTTGTTTGAAGTCTTGGGCGTAGACAAAAGTGGCCTGGGCCAGGCCGCGCACGTTGGAAAGGCATTGTACGTTGCGCGCGGTCCGGCGGGCTGAACTCAGCGCAGGCAGAAGGATGCCGATCAGCAGCGCGATGATCAAAATGACCACCAGAAGCTCGATGAGCGTGAACCCGGCGGGAGCGTCTCAAGCCCCGGCAAACGGGTTGCTGAGGGCCGTGGTGTTTATCGAGCCTGGCGGACCGCGGCATCACGCAGGAAGGCGCAAAAAACACACCGGGATAATGAACCGGCAGTTTAACGCAGTTGTAGGGTTGGCCGGGGCGATGCGGGCCCAGTGTCGCGGGGTCAGGGGCTGGGCAGCGTGACCGTGAGCGGCCCGTCGCCGTCTTGCACGGTGACGGATTGGGTGGCCTTGCGCCCGTCGGCGTGGGTGACGGTGAGGGTGTGCTGGCCTTTGAAGCCGCGGAGGGTGAGGGTGCCCTGGGCGTCGGTGGTGCCGGATTCGTGGGTCCACCAGGTTTTTTGGGTGAGGGTCTTCCAGGCGTCGCCGACTGGGCGGCGGTTCCAGTTTTCGTCGTAGTGGGCTGCGGTGGCGCGCCAGTGGCGCTTGGCCCAGAAGCCCCAGACGGTGACGCCGTGCACCGCTTCGTGGGCGAAGGCGGCGGTGAGCAGGTCGCGCATGTAGTCGGCTTGCAAGATGGGGTCTTCGAGGTCGATGTCCAGCTCGGTGATCTTGATGGGGAGGTTGAACTGCGCGAAACGATCCAAGATGGCCCAGGCATCACGTGGTGAAGTGAGCGTGCCGGCGAAGTGGCCTTGCATGCCCAGGCCGGTGATCGGGGCGCCGTGGTCGATGAGGTGGCGGGCGGTGTCTTCGTAGTGCTGCTGGTGGGCGCTGTCGCGGCCGCCGGTGGTGAGGATGCCCCAGTCGTTGAGGTAGCGCTGGGCGTTCGGGTCGGCGGCTTGGGCGAGTGCAAACCAGTCGACCATGACGTCTTTGCCCAAGATGTCCATGAGGTCGTGGTTGTCGAAGGGCTCGTTGATAACGTCCCAGTCGACCAGCCGGCCCGCGTAGCGGGTGGCGGTGTCGGTGACGCGGGCTTGGGCGGCGGCTTTAAGGGCGGCGGGGTCGTTCTCCAAGGCTTTGATGCTTTGGGGCAGCCAGCGCCAGCCGGGCCACACCAGCACGTGGCCGCGCATGGGGATGGCCGCGTGGTCGAGCCAGTCCAAGGCCGTGGCGATCTCGGCGTCGGTGGCCAGGCCGTGGTTGTTCCACTTCATGGCGTTTTCAAACACGCCGGCGTTGAAATCCGCCTTCAGGGTTTCGCGGTAGCGCTCGCCGTCGGGGCTTTGGTCGAGCAGGCCGCGCACCGAGATGGCGGTGCCGAAAGCAAAGGCGTGAGCGGTCTGCTGGAGCTGCACGGCCGCGCCCGCCACAGGCTGGCCGGCTGCGTCGACGACGGTGAGCTGGAGGTCGGCTTTGCGGTGTTGTTCGATGCGGGCGTTGGCCTGGTCTCGCCAGGGCGCGTCGGCGTCGCGGCCGGCGTAGTTGATGTCGGTGCGGGGCAGGTCTGCGAGGCTTTGGGTGTTGCGGTAGTTCACGACGGTGAGGTCTGCGAGGTCCACCGCTTGGCCGTTGAATCCCAGGTGGAAGGTGGCGTGGGCTTGGCCCGGGGTGTAGTTGTCGTCGGCGGTGAAGGGCACGTGGAAGACGGTCCAGTGCTCGCGCACGCTGAAGCGCACAAAGGCGCTCTTGTTGTAGGGCTCGCCGGCGCGTTCGAAGGCGAACTGCACGGCGGCTTCGCCGGTCATCGATTTTTCGCAGCGGGCGCGGAAGCTCGCCAGCAGCACGTCGCCTTTGTTGATCGCCGTGGTTAGCGGAGCGCGGGTGACCGCGTCCCAGTCGGCGGTCATGCCGGTGGTGGTGACGACCCGGAGGCCCGGGCTTATGCCCGCGGGAAGCTGGGTGGGGCTGAGGGCGGACGCGGTGACGTGGTCCACACGGCTGCCTTGAACTGTGGCGGGAATCAGCGTGCCGCGGTCGATCACCGACACACCGCCGGCGGGGGCGATGGCGACGGCCGTTACGGTTGCGGTGTCGGCGTGGGCGCAGGCCCCGGCGACTGCCATAAGCATCGACAACAGCAGGCGAGGGCGTCGCGGGGTGTATTTCATGGATTTCAATCGGTGTGGGGCGATGGTTTCGCAAGAGGCGCGGCGGCCCCAGGACGGTGCGTGAAGCGGAGATGGGCAGCGCAGCGACTTGTGTGAGAGCGTGTGACGGTGCGGTGCAGCTGGTTTTAGCCGTCAACACCCCGGGCATGGGACGGGGGGCTAGACTGATCTTGAATCAGGATATGGAAGCGATGGCACTGGATGGGGGGTGGCATCATGCCTGTGATTGTGGATTTTACCCGTGGGGTGGTCTGCAGCCAAGAAAACAACGGAGATGACCATGACGACTGCCGCACGTCCTTTCGCCGACTCTGTGCAAGCGACTGAGGGTGAGGGTCTGGTTTGGCTGGACGGCACCGAGATGCTTCGCATCGTTGATTACGACCAGATGCCTGCGTTCTTGATGACGGTGGTGAGTGACAGCGACTTGTGGATGTTCGTGTCCAGCAGCGGGGGCTTGACGGCGGGGCGGGTGGACGCCGAGCACGCGCTGTTCCCGTATGAGACCGACGACAAGCTGCACCGGGTCCATCCCTTTACCGGGCCGGTGACTCTGATGCGGGTGCAAGGCGGCGCGGGCGAGCAGACCTTGTGGGAACCTTTCCGCGATGCGGGGGCCCGGGGCGAGGTGACGCGGAACCTCTACAAGTCGGTGTTGGGCAACCGTGTGGTGTTTGAAGAAGTTCACCACGGTTTGGGGCTGACCTTCCGTTATCAGTGGGCGGGCAGCGACACGTTTGGTTTTGTGCGCACCGCGACGCTGGTGAACCACGGCCACGACACGGCGGTGCAGGTCGCGTTGCTCGACGGCGTGCTGAATGTGATCCCCGCGGGGCTGACCCAGAGCCTGACCCAGCGGTTCAGCTGCTTGACCAATGCCTACACCCGGGCCGAGACGGACGACGCGACGGGGTTGGCGGTGTTTGCGATGTCGTCGCGGATTGTGGACCAGGCCGAGCCGGCGGAGGCGCTGTGGGCCAACGTGGTGTGGGGGCGCGGTCTTGTCGGTGGGCAGGTGCTTTTAGACGACGATGTTTTGAAACAGTTTCGTAACAATTGCGCGTTGCATGGGGCCGCCGAGCTCAAGGGCCGGCGGGCGGCTTATTTGGTGCATGCCAGGTTGGAGATCGAGCCGGGCGCATCGACGACATGGGATCTGGTGGCCGACGTGAACCGCAGCCAGGCCCAGGCCGTGGCCCTGCGCCAGCGGCTGGTGGGTGCAAGGCCCGCGGCGCTGGGCGATGAGCTGCAGGCGGCGCTGGTGGCGGCGGATGTTCGCCTGGAGGCGAATCTGGCGGCTTCGGACGGGCTGCAGTGCTCGGGGGACCGCGGGGCCACGGCCCACCACCTGGCCAACGTGCTGTTTAACAACATGCGTGGCGGGGTATTCGTGGACGGCTACACGCTGCCGGGCGAAGACTTCGCGGCTTTTGTGGCTCACCGCAATCAAGCGGTGGCGGCGCGGTGCGCCGCGTTCTTGGCCCAGCGCACCGGCGCGGTGGATCACCGCACCTTGTTGGAAGACGCGGCGCAAAGTGGCGACGCAGACCTGCTCCGGCTGGCGATGGAGTATCTGCCGATCACCTTCAGCCGCCGCCACGGCGACCCGTCGCGCCCGTGGAATCGTTTTGCGATTCGGCTGAAAGATGACCGCGGCGAACAGCTGCTGAGTTACGAGGGCAACTGGCGCGACATCTTCCAGAACTGGGAGTCGATGTGCGTGAGCTTCCCGGCGTTTTTTGAAAGCATCGTGGCGAAGTTTGTGAACGCCTCGACCGCCGACGGGTTTAACCCGTACCGCGTGACCCGTGACGGCATCGACTGGGAGAAGCCCGATCCCGAGGACCCGTGGGCGAGCATCGGCTACTGGGGCGATCACCAGATTGTGTATCTGCTGCGTCTGCTTGAGCACTCCCAGGCGTTTAACCCCGGCCGCTTGGAAGGCCTGCTGGACTGCCGGGTGTTTACCTACGCCCAGGTGCCGTACCGCATTGGCCCGTATGCGGCGCTTTGCGACAACCCGCACGAGACGATTGATTTTGACGACGCACTGGATCGGCGCATCACCGAGCGCGTTAAGAAGGTGGGCGCTGATGGCAAGCTGATGCACGACGCCGACGGCGAGCTGGTGCGTGTGACCTTGGCCGAAAAATTGCTGGTGCCGGCGCTGTCGAAGTTGTCGAATTTGGTGGTGGACGGTGGGATCTGGATGAACACCCAGCGCCCCGAGTGGAACGACGCGAACAACGCGCTGGTGGGCCACGGCGTGTCGATGGTGACCCTGTGCTACCTGCGGCGCTACGCGGCGAAGATGGTGGGGGTTTTTGAAAAAATGAACGCGGCCAACGTGGCGTTGTCGGCCAACGTGGCAAACTGGCTCGACCATACCGCGGCGACTCTGAACCAGAACGTGGGGCTGTTGGACGCCGCGGCGGTGAGCGACGCGGACCGGCGGCGCGTGCTGGATGCGCTGGGCGGCGGGTTTTCGGCGTACCGCGAGCAGGTGTACGCCGCGGGCGTGGGCCAAGCCGTGACCCGGCCCGCGGCGGAGGTGGTTGATCTGTTTCAGGTGGCGCTGCGTTATCTGGATCACGCGATCGACGCCAACAGGCGCGACAGCGGGCTGTACCACGCTTACAACCTGCTGGAGCTGACCCCAGGCCAAGACGCCACGCCCCAGGCCCGGGTGGACTCCCTCAACGAGATGCTTGAGGGTCAGGTCGCGGTGCTGAGCACGGGCCGCTTGGGCTGCGAACAGGCGGCCCAGCTGGTGGCGTCGTTGTACGACAGCGCGCTGTACCGCGAAGACCAGAACAGCTTCATGCTGTATCCCAACCGCAAGCTGGCAGGCTTTTTTGAACGCAACGTGGTGCCTGCCCAGGCGGCGGAAGACAACCCGCTCTTGGCTGAGATGCTTGCCCAAGGCGACACGCGGATTATCGAGCGCGATGCCCAGGGGGCCGTGCGCTTCCACGGCGGATTGAGCAAGGCGGCGGACCTGGACGCGGCGCTGTCGCAGTTGGCCTGCGAGCCGTGCTACGCCGGGTTGGTGGAGGCGCAGCGCAGCGCGGTGTTGGCGCTGTACGAAACGGTTTTCAACCACCGCGCGTTCACCGGGCGCTCGGGGGGAATGTACGGCTACGAAGGGCTGGGCTGCATCTACTGGCACATGGTCTCGAAGCTGCTGCTGGCCACCCAAGAGGCGTACTTCAGCGCGTTGGACCGCGGGGCGCCAGAGCGCGGGGTCGCGGCACTCGCCGCGGCGTACTACCGCGTGCGTGGCGGGCTGAGCGGCGGCAAAACGGCGCGTGAATACGGCGCGTTCCCCACCGATCCTTATTCGCACACCCCCGGACACCGCGGCGCTCAGCAGCCGGGGATGACCGGCCAGGTGAAAGAAGAAGTGCTCACCCGCATGGGTGAATTGGGTGTGCGGATTGCCGGGGGGCAGATCCGTTTTCGGCCCACGTTGCTGCGGCGGCGCGAGTTCTTG
>JALZVY010000036.1 GCA_023300125.1 Phycisphaera sp. | reverse complement strand
CGGGATCCTCTGGCTATACAGATGGAAGCAAGGCACAGGGGCGCGCCGAACTTAATTCAGTGGATGGCGGGCGCCATCCGGAGGGGGAAGGATATGCTCACCCGCAGCGGGGACGCCGTCAAGCGCAATACCAATTTATCCCCGTCCTCGGGTCTGGCAGACGGGAGCCTCAGATCCCCGCTAGGTCCCAATAACGCCCTGCGCGCCGGGCGCAGGCCGCACCGCCAGGCCCGCGGCCGCCAGGGCTTGCTTGGTCTGGGCGATGGAATAGGTCCCATAGTGGAAAATACTGGCCGCCAGCACCGCGTCGGCCCGGGTCTGCTGCAGCACGTCGATCATGTGTTCCGGGCTGCCGCAGCCCCCCGAGGCGACCACCGGCACATCCACCGCATCGGCCACCAGCCCTGTCGCCTCCAAGTCGTAGCCCACCTTGGTGCCGTCGGCATCCATCGACGTCAAGATGATTTCACCCGCGCCACGCTCCACCACCTCGCGGGCATAGGGCAGGGCCTCGATGCCCGTGGGCGTGCGGCCTCCGTGGGTGTGGACCTCAAGCACGAAGCGTCCGGGGTTGGCGGTTGAGGATTCGCCGTCGGGGCGAGCGCTGCCGACCCACTCGGGCTCTCGCCCGGTGCGGGCCACGAAATCGTCGTAGGGCACGCGCTTGGGATCGATGTTCACCACCGTCGCGCAGCGGCCAAACCGCTTGGCGGTCTGGTTCACGATGTCGGGATTCAGCACCGCCGCGGTGTTGATGCTGACTTTTTCCGCCCCCGCCTGCACCAGCCGGGTCACATCGTCAACCGTGCGGATGCCCCCGCCCACGGTAAAAGGCATAAAGCACTGCTCGGCCACGCGGCGGACCATGTCATAGGTGATGTCCCGGTTGTCGCTGCTGGCGGTGATGTCCAGGAACACCAACTCGTCGGCCCCCGCGGCGTCGTACCCGCGGGCGATCTCCACCGGGTCTCCGGCGTCGCGCAGCTCGACAAAATTGACTCCTTTGACCACCCGGCCGGCTTTGACATCAAGACACGGGATGACACGGTGAGCAAGCACGGTGCAAGCCTACCGGATCCCCGCCGCCACCCCCGCGCCCACGCCACAATTTTTAACAGCCGTGAAATAAGCCCGCCGCGCACCGGGTTGTCTTCTTGCAAACCCAGACCCCGCCAAGCCATTTCGGCGTCTGGATCTCAACCCCTGCCCTACCCACCGGGCCCCGGACGCCTCGCGTTCGGGGTCTTTTTTAATCCCCAATCTCCCGCCGGGCCACACCGCTCGGGCCCGGGCCTTAAACTGACCGCTCTATGTCGAAACCAAGCGTATTGATCAGTGGAGTCGGCCCCATCAGCGGCCTGGGCCTGGGCCTTCCCGACACGTGGGCCAAGCTCACCGCCGGCCAGACGGCGGTGGCACCGGTCCGCGCCTTCGACGCAGGGGCCATGGGCTCGCTCTTGGCCGCCGAGGTGCCTGAAGACTTCAAAATTCGCAACTTCGTTCCCAAGAGCTACCGCAAAGCCACCAAAGTGATGGCCCGCGACATCGAACTGGCCGTCGCCGCCGCCGACCTGGCCGCCCGCGACGCGCAGCTGAGCACCTGCGCCAACGGCGACCCCGAAGACGCCTCCTACGCCTCGGACCGGATCGGCTGCCACATCGGCGCGGGGCTGATCGCCGCGGACCTCGACGAACTGACCGACGCGCTGGCAGGGTCCACCGACGACCAAGGCAACTTCGACCTGCACCAGTGGGGCCGCGAAGGCATGCAAGCCCTCACCCCGCTGTGGCTGCTCAAATACCTGCCCAACATGCTCGCCTGCCACGTCACCATCGTGCACGGCGCGCACGGCCCATCGAACACCATCACCTGCGGTGAAGCCTCGGGCGGGCTGTCGATCGGCGAGTCGCTGCGTGTCATCCAGCGCGGCGACGCGGACCTCTGCTTCTGCGGCGGCGCGGAAAGCAACCTCAACCCCATGTCGTTTCTGCGCCAGGTCATGACCGGGCGCATGTATCCCGGCACCGACCCCGCGGCGATCCGGCCCTTCGACACCACCGCCGCGGGCGGCGTCACCGGCGAAGGCGGAGGCATCATCGCCCTCGAAGCAGAAAACGCTTACCGCGCCCGCGGCGGCGACCCGGCCGCGGCCTACGCCCGACTCGCGGGCTTTGGCGCCTCACAGACGGTCCACCGCGAAACCCGCAACCGCACGCCCGACCCCGCAGGCCGCGGCATCGTCAGCGCCGGCCGGGCCGCGCTCCGCGAAGCGGGGCTTGAAGCCAGCGCCATCGACGTGGTCATCCCCTTTGGCCTGGGCCACCCCGACTGGGACGGCCCCGAGGCCGCGGCCTTGAACACACTGCTGGGCGACCGCCTCGCATCGGTCCCGGTCATCGCCACCAAAGCCTTGGCGGGCAACCTGGGCGCGGGCTCGGGCGGGTTTGACCTCGCCGTCGCCGCACAAATCCTCAAAACCCAGCAGCTCCCCGCCATCACCCACCGCCCCACCCCCCTTCCCGGGCTGGGTGCCACCCAAGCCGACAAAATCGAAACCGTGCTGGTGTGCGCCACCGGCACCGGCGGCCAAAACACCGCCATGATCCTGCAGCGGAGCACGTCATGAACGCAACAAACAACACCGCGACGAGCCCATCCACCAGGATTGTCATCACCGGCATGGGCTGGATCACCCCCCTGGGCCACGACCTGGAAACCGTCTGGGGCGGGCTGCAGTCCGGCGCATCAGGCGTTGACCGCACCACCCACTTCGACGCCACCACCTTCCCCACCACCTTCTCGGCCGAGGTCAAAGACTTCGACCCCCTCACGGTGGTCCGCCACCCCGAGCTGCACGAGGGCATCGGCCTCAACACCGGCTACGCCCTGGGCGCTGCGGTGCAGGCCTGGGAGCAGGCGGGCTTGGAAGCCCACGCCGAGCTGAACCCCGACCGGCTGGGCATCTACCTCGGTGCCGGCGAAGGCACGCTGGACTTCAGCCCCTACGTCGCGTCCAACCTTGCGGGATGGGACGCAGACGCACGCAAAATCGATGGCCTGAAATGGGCCCAACACGCCACGGTCACCATGGACGCCACGCGCGAGCTTGAGCAAGAGCCCAACATGGCCCTCGCCCACCTCGCCCTGGAATTCGACGCCCGCGGCCCAGCCTACAACTGCCTCACCGCCTGCGCCGCCAGTACCCAGGCCATCGGCGAAGCCGCTGCCGTGCTGCGTCGCGGCGACGCAGACGTCATGCTCACCGGCGGCTGCCACACCATGATCCACCCCCTGGGCATGACCGGCTTCAACCGCCTCACCGCGCTAAGCAACCGCAACGATGACCCGCAAACCGCCAGCCGCCCCTTCGACGACACCCGCGACGGTTTTGTCATGGGCGAAGGCGCCGGCATTATCGTGCTCGAAACCGAGGCCCACGCCAAAGCCCGCGGAGCCACGATCCTCGCCGAAGTCGCCGGATACGGCAGCACCGCCGACGCCTACCGCATCACCGACATCCACCCCGAGGGCCGCGGCGGCGCAGCGGCCATGCGCCAAGCCCTTGCATCCGCAGGCGTCACCCCCGACGACGTGGACTGGGTCGCCGCCCACGGCACCTCCACCAAAGAAAACGACTCGATCGAAACCCGGGCGATCAAAGCCGTGTTCGCCCCCGACGACGACGTGTCCAAAGCCCCCCCGGTGTCCTCCATCAAATCGATGATGGGCCACCTCATCGCCGCCGCGGGTGTGGTCCAGGCCATCACCTGCGTCATGGCCATCCGCGACGGGAAAATCCCCCCCACCGCCAACCTCAAAGCCCCGTCCGCAGGCCTGGATCTGGACTACGTGCCGGGCACCGCCCGCGACGCAAACGTGAAGGTGTGCCTCAGCAACTCCTTCGGATTTGGCGGCCAAAACGACACCCTGGTCATCCGAGCCCACGACTAACACCCCCGCGCCCGTTGTTGCAACACGGCGTGTCCGCCGCCCAACAAACAACACCGCAGGCATCAAGCCCGCGGCGTCAACACGTTTCAAATTGCAGAACGAAACACTCAGTCGTAGTGGGCCGACGAATCGGTCGCCAGCTGAATGGACGTCTCGATCTTGAAGTTCGACTGGGAGGTGTGGCGTTCGGCGAAAAACAGCTTCAACTCGTAATTACCGTTGTAAACCAAGCCCAATCGGCTGGCTTCGTCGTCCACATTCACCCCCGCCGACTGTGATTGGTGCACGCCGCCCAGGTCCACCACAAGCTGTCCGTTGATAAAGACAAAAACGTCGTCATCACCGGTGAACTGAAAGAACAGCGCATCGCCCGGGTTATTCACATTCTTAAATTGTTCGCCCTTACGACCATCTCCGTCTAGGTCGCGTGAGCGCGGATCGGTGTAGGTAAAGATCGTCGAGACCTCATAGGTGAAGTGGTAGTTGTGCACTCCCCCTCTCTGATAACGAAGACTCTGCCCGTCTTCCGGGTTTGGCGTGGTGCCCCAGCCCTTGCCATCAATCGGAAAAAACTGGTTGGAATTCTCGCGAGCAAAGCGGTAAACCCCACTGCCATTGATTTGCTCCAGCTCGATCGTATGCTTTAAGGTTTTGCTGATTTGCTCGCTTTCATCATCGCGCCACCACTGACCAAACGACGCAGGCGAGTGGACCGACTGCGAGCGAGACCCCCGCACCAAGTCATAGTAAGCCAGGTCAAGCATCGGCTTACCTTCGTCATCCAAAACCGCCGCGGGCTTGTTGTAGGTGCCCGGGTAGCTCTCAAAATCCGCGTGGCTTGCAAGGAAGTCACGCACCGTACCTTCAAGGAACAACGAGGTAGGCACCCCATCGTGCGTCGCAGGCTGCACCTCGCCTGCCACAGCAGCCGGGGCCGAAGCCGCAGCGGCCAATCCAGCAACAAGCAGCAGGTTCTTGGTTGAAGAGAGCATAAGGGGCGTTCCTTTATAAATACCGTGCGTGTTGCCTAATCGGCCCACCAAGGGAAAGACTCGTCAGTGACAATTGCAAACGAGCTTTTGAAGTGACCAATACAAAACAAGGCAAGGCCAAAAAAACCGTCAAAAACATTTCGTCATGCCACCTGCCGCCCGCATCAAAGTCGCCGCGGCATCGTCGACGCGATCACGCGTACCGGAGGTACATTTCCCGCTTCAACCTGCAACGTCGAGTCGTCTCCCGCCTCCACCGTGAAATCGAACGTACAGCGACGCAGCACATAGATCCCGTCGCCATCTCGGCCCCGCTGCATGCTGAAGGTGCACTGGGTCACCCCTTTGAGAACTGGCTGCTCGATGATGGTTGCGCCCGAAATAGGCTCGCGGCGCATCCAGAGCTCGTTGGGCCCAGGGGTGTTTTCAGCATCGGGCCCCGAGGGCACCGGGGTGTTTTCATCGTAATACGTCAAACGCACGGTATCTCCGTTGCGATCGATGAAACCAATAAACGGCGATTCGATCAGCGTATCGGTGATCAACCGCGCACCATCGATTTGGTCCTGCGCCGTCACATCCAGAGGGACGTGGCTGATCGCGTTGCGGATATTGGTCAGCAGCCGGTTGGTCAGCAACCGACTGGAACTCTGGGTCGACGCGGACTGGGTCGCGATCGCATATGCCCTAAAAGACACGTCGGTCGCAACGCCCGTGGCTGTCAGCAGCGCAGAGATGATCGCCAAGGCGATCAACAACTCCACCAGCGAAAGCCCGCCCCGCCGGGTGCGACGCACGGAAGTGCGGGTCGACGAAACAAATCGGGTTCGAACGTTCATAAGGTTGCTTTCGGCGGATCGCACGAGGCGGTTCAGTACAGATGCTCAGACTTAACGCGCACCCTCGAAGTAGGTGCCCTGCACCGGCATCACCTCGATGGGCGAATCGATGCCATCCGGCAAGGCCAGCGATGGGTCGTACACGATGCTGATGCGTCCCAGACCCCCACCGCTTCGATCGCCCGATCCGGATTCCAAGTCCCCGGCTTCTTGCGAGAAAAAGCCCAAGGTGACGTTGAAGTTAGGCGTGTTGCCTTCTTCGACCGGGGCCACGCCGTCGATGGGTTCGAAGGTGCTGATGAGCGTTCCACGGATCGATACCTGCCCCCGCATGTCGATGATGCCCGCGACGATCGCCCCAGTAAGCTCGACGTTTTCCGTGCTAGCTAGACCTTCAACAAACGAACCCACCTCGACCGAGATGTGCGGCAGCAACAACGAGCTGCGTTCAAAGAAACGACGCCGCTCGGGGTCCGTCTCTGCGTCGTGGTCGAAACGGGTCCGGCCGGTGAAAGTGACTTTGTTGCGCACATGGGTGTAAGCCAGCGGTTGACGCCCGACATCGGTGCCACTGGCGATCGACCCCTGAAACACACAGTCGTGGAAGTGCACGTTGTTGCCCAGCGGCTTGGTGTCGCTATGCGTACCCGCATTGGGCCCGCCAGGCACACTAATGTCCAGCTGCGGAAACTTAAGCACCGGGAACTGGAAAGTAGCGCCCGGCTCTTGCATGCCCGCCCGGTTGAATTCCGGGTCGCTATTGAATTCCTCGATTTCGATGTACGTCACGCCCCTGAAAACACAGTTGTCAAACCTCGGGTTCGCTCCCTTGGGAATGAACAAGTCTTCAAACACCACATTGCGATAGACCGGTCGGAAGTATCGGTCATAGGGGTTTTGAGCGCGAAACGGAGTCTCAGCAGGACCACTTACGTCCGGACCTTCGTACTCAGAGACTTCGCCGTCCACACTTGAAAAACCAGAAGGAACCCCTGAACCCAGCGGGGACGGAACCGGCAGAGTGTCTCCGTTGTTCCGCGCGATGTCGGCAAACACCGACGTATCGAAAGCAGTCTGGTCAATGTCGTAAACTGCCAACTGCTGATCACCCAGATTCAACGAGGTCTCGCCGAACCCAGGGTCAATGGTTCCTTGAAGATCGCTTTTAAAGCTTGGGCGGCGGGCCGCCGCATCGCGCCACACGTCGAATCCGCCTTGCCACTCGCCCTGATCAATCAACGAGGACACCGCACCCTGAATTTTCGAGATCAGGTCATTGCCGTTGAGCTCACCGTCTTGGTAACCCACACGACGGTCGTCGCCGGCGGTATCCAAGAGATCGAAAAGCTGCCCCGCAGTCTCCTCATCGCGCCCCTCGGCGACCACCGCGTCGATAAATTCCGAGCGGACGATCGTGCCGTTAACATCGGCGTCAAAATTTCTCAAAACGTAGTCAAATTCGGTGACATAGCCGTCCAGGTCCAAGTCCAGGTCCGCCGCATTCCCCCCGGGCACGGCCGCCGCTTCGACGGAATTTTCAATATTGAGACGGTTGTCTCCGTCGCCGTCCACCGCAGGATCTCCCACAGCATCAAAGAACGCCTCGAGGTCCGTGTCGAGTGCGGGCAACAGGTTTTCGAAATCGGACTGCACCTGAATCGGGTGGCCGTTGGTCTCGCTCACGTCAGTGAAACGCGAGGCCACGTTGCCGCGGACCGAAACGTTGCGTCCCAGCATCAGCCGGCTGTTGCTCAAAATCGCGTAAGGAATCCGCTTGTCAATGCGGAAATCTTGCGAGATGCTGCGTGATACAGCACTGCCACCTTCGGGATTTCCGGCGTCGTCGATCGCCGTCACCGTCACACGGATAAAGCGCGCATCCAAAGGGGCAATGACCGGGTCCAGATCGGGGGCGGGATCAAAGTTGCCCACCACGAAATCCAATCCCAACTCGCGCTTCTCGATTTCTTCGGTGGGCGTCAGCGCCTCACCAAACGGCTTGCGATCGTAATACGGGTCGTCATACCCCAGGCTCGAGGGCTGAAGCTCTTCGGGCAGGGGGTGCGGGGTCATTCGCACTTCGAAATTTGGAGAATTGCGTCCAAACCGGATCTTCGGGATGAACAGCTGCTTGATGGGCCGGTTGTAGAAAGGATCCTCACCCAAAGCAACGATCTCAGGCCGAGGATCCGGGTTGTCTGGATCATCGGCGTAATGCGTGTCGTCCTGCAAGGCCAGAATCATGGCCCCAAGAATGGTCGTGGTCGGGTCGGCGGTGGTCGGCTGCCCAGGATCGCCACCCCAGAGCGCGTACGCGTTGCCTGCCGTTGAAAAAGCCGTGCCCGTGGCAAGAGCTTCGTCTTTAATCAAGCCCGCGGTGGTGCGGATGCCAGGAAAACGCACCGGGTCGTTGAAGTCGCCGTTGGCCACCTGTTGAAGACGACGCACCATGAGGTTCATGCCCGTCTCGGCGGCAGCCAGCGAGCGGCCGATCTTCAGGTTGGTGTCCGCAACCCGCAGGTTGCCTTGTGACACCACCGCCATGGCCGCAGCCAGGCTTGCAAAGATCACCAAAAACATCATGGCCAGAATGGCGGCGACGCCGCGGCGCCGCTCAGCTTTGCGAGCGGCAGGGGTCTGGGTATCAATCGTTGGGTTGGGCATGACAGGGTCCGTTGCGATCAGGCGATGGGGAGCTGTGAAATTCAAGTGAAGGACTTAAAAAAACGTGTTTAGCGGGCGACAACCCAGCTGAGGCTGGTGACGTTTTCGCGAGCAGACGCGTTGTCGCGTTGGTAGAAAACCGTGCACGTCACCCGCAACATGTCGGTGCTTCCCAGAGCAGCGGAACCGGCATCGCCCAATTCCACGTCCAGCGAACTGGCAAGCACGCTGTCAACACGAACGTCTTGCGACCACTGGTCCATACCGGCGATGGTCGCGCCCATGCCGTTAACCGGCGGCTGAAAGGTCACGCCCGTCCAGGTCGATCCCGTAGGCGTACCCGCGAAGTCATCCACGTCGTCCCAGAACATGACGTTGGCCGGGTCCGACGCAGGCGACGCAGCACCGTTTTCGTTGCTTTCGGCCCCCACATTCAGCGGCTGTGCAGGGTCAAACGGACGCAAGCCGAGCATCAGCTCCCGCATCTCATTGGCCAACAGCTGCCCGGACCCTGTCCGCAAGGCCCAGTTGTTCTTGATGTGATAAGCCTGCTGAGCGCTAACCATGGCCAGCACGCCGGTGCCCACGATCACCCCGGTCAGCGCAGCCTCAATCAGGGTGAAGCCGCGTTGACCCCTGGCCCGCCGGCGGGCGCAGACGTCAGGGCGGCGGCGGGACCGCCGTGAGGGCGATTCCGAGGAGGTACGGGGGGCGAGAAGGTTCATCGTCGTTCCCATCGGGAAGATCAAAGGCAGACTGAAATACAACGGATATAGGACGCCTGTACGCAAACCGGCCCCGCCCGCAAGATGCGAGGCAGGGCCGGTGGTGAGGGCCAGTGAATCTAGGCAAACCGCCTACTTCACAAGACTCGACAGCTTGAAGATCGGCAGGATGATCGCCATGGCGATGAAACCCACCACCACACCCATGATGATGATCATGACTGGCTCGATCATGCTGGTCACGGTCTTGATCGTTTCTTTGAGCTTGCGGCTGTAGAACTGCGAGACCTCATCGAGCACCTCTCCCAGCTTGCCGGACTCTTCACCGGCGGCCACCATCTGAATCACACTCTTGGGCAACTTTCCGGCTTTATAAAGCGGCTGAGCGATCTTCTTACCTTGCTTGACCGACGTGTAGACGTTTTTCCACATCTTGTGGTACACACGATTGCCCGTCACCTCTCCGGTGATCTGAAGTGTGTCCAGCATCGGCACCCCCGCGTTGACCAACTCACCCATGGTGTGCAGACCGCGCGAGATGTACAAAGCGTTGAACATACGTTCGAAGATGGGGAACTTTAGCTGGGCACGGTCGATCCACCAGGCCCCCGCGTCGGTCTTGGCGATGAAGAAACCCGCGAGTCCGACCACCAAAGCGACGATGGCCACCGCCCACCACCACTGCACCATAAAAGCCGAAAGCGCCATCAGGAAGATGGTGGGGCCAGGCATGGCCGATTCCTTGCCTTCGAATACGGCGGCAAACTTGGGCAGCACGAAAGTCAACAGAAAGACAACAACCGAGATCGCCACGCCCGCGATGGCACAGGGGTAGATCATCGCACCGACCACCATGGATCGGGTCTCGATTTGCTGCTGCAAATACGTGGCGATTCGGTCGAGCATCTGGCTAAACGAGCC
>JALZVY010000035.1 GCA_023300125.1 Phycisphaera sp. | reverse complement strand
GCCCAGCACCACCACCGTGCCAAACGTGCCCTTGTGCCCGTCGGCCGGGCGCTCGGGCAGCCTCAGCCCTTGCTCGTCAGAACCCGCTTGCGTCTGTTTTTCGTTTTTCATTTTCCGCTTTTCACTTTCGCCCGCAAAGCGTCATCCACCCGCCGGTTGATCTGACACGCCGCGTACGCCCCGCCAAAACCGTTGTCGATGTTCACCACCGTCACCCCCGACGCGCAGCTGTTGAGCATGCCCAAGAGCGCCGACAACCCGCCGAAGCTCGCGCCGTACCCCACGCTGGTGGGCACCGCGATCACCGGCACATCCACCAAGCCGCCCACCACGCTGGGCAGCGCCCCCTCCATGCCGGCAATCACCACGATCGCGTTTCCTTGCAGCTCATCGCTGCGGGTCATCAACCGGTGCAGGCCCGCCACGCCCACATCGTTGATCGCGTGCACCCGGTGGCCCAAGGCCCGGCAGGTCATCGCCGCTTCTTCGGCCACCGGCAAGTCACTGGTGCCCGCGCACACAATCGGGATCGGCGTTTCACACAGGATCTCGGGCTGGCCCACCAGCACCGTGCCCCCCAACGTCCCCGCGTCCACCTCACCGTCGCCAAAAGCCTCACGCAGCGCCGCCACCTGCTCGGCGCTGGCACGCGTGGTCAGCACGCAGGCCTGCCCGCCGTCGCGCAGCGCCCGGGTGATCGCCACGGTCTGCTCGGGGGTTTTGCCCGCCCCATAGATCACCTCGCCGTGCCCGCAGCGGCGGGCCCGGTCGTGGTCGGGGGTGGCAAAGTCCATGTCGTTGGGGGGTAATGCGTTCACGCCTACAGAATAGGGCCCAGCCGGCACCAAGATCTTGAACACCGCGGCGTGCTAGCGCCCTTCCCCCGCCTCCAACACCCGGATCTCCAGGTTCCCCAGCACCGGCAGCAGCGCGGCCATGTCGTTGCCTATCACCCCTTCATTCAGGTTCGTCACCGCCAAGGTGATGTGCGTGGCGTCGTAGGCCACGCCCGGCAGCGTGGCGTCAAAGTCGGTCCACTGGGCCGCCCGCGGCCCGGGGCCGTCGGGGTCCAGCCAGGCCTGGGTCCACATGTGATAGCCAAACACGCCCTGGTGGCCGGCGAACTGGTCGGCATAGACCAATCCACTCACGCAGCGGGCGGGGATGTCCACGCCACGCAAAACCGCGGCCAGCAACACCCCGTGCTCGGTGCAGTCGCCCTGGGCGGTGCGGGCCACCTCGCTGGCGCTGGCAAATCCCACCGACAGGTCCTTTTGCTGAATAAAACCGTATACCCCCGCCCGCAGCGCTTCAGCCCGCTCGGCATCGCTCACCACACCGTTGCGGTCAAGGTCTTTGGCCGCGGCCGACCACCGCGCCGCCAAGCGCTTCACGTCCGGGTCGGCGTGGTCCAGCATCACCGAAGCGGTGCGCAGCGGCGGCCCGGGTGGGTCGGCAGCCACCGCCGGGTCGGCGTCCAGGTCCACACGCACCTCCACCTGGCCCGGGCCGGTCTGCACCACCCGCTGGGTCGCCACGTCGGGCAGTGAGATCGCCCGGCCGTCGATGCTGGCCAGCGCATACCGGCCCCGCCGCACTTCACGCGGCCTGTCGATGCGCTGGTCGGGGCTCACCAGCGTGTTGGCGATCATCTCGGTGGGCGTCAGCGGAGACAGCGCCAAATCACGGTCGGCCAAAAGAATGGTGAGACTCACCCCGGGCATCAGCTCTACGGTGGACTTGATCCGCCGGCCGTCGCGCCCCACGTACTCGCGCAGCGCCACGCCGGGCATCATCGACACCTGGGCGTTCCACACCACCGCGGGCACCGTGCGGCCGTAGACCTCGATGTCTTGCTCGCCCTCCACCTGCATGGACATCTCCACCACCCGCGGGCCGTTGGCGATGTCCATCGCACGCACGGCGATTTCTTGATCCCCGGCATTCAGCCGCTGGGTCACGTAGCGCTCGAGCGCCGCGGGTGGCAGCCAGCCGGGCTCGGGCAGGGGCATATTCACCACCGAGGGCGCACCGTCGCCCTGACGCACGGTGTAGGCGATGCCGTCGTCGTTGAACGCCGCGTGCCCGGTCAGCGGCGTGCCGCCCATGTTCAGCACCGACCACGCCTCAATGGGATCGCCTTGGGCGGTTTCAACAAAACGGCTTTCCACCGAGATCTCAATCGTCGCCCCTGCCCGCCCCACCGCCAGCTTCATCTGCTGGGTCGAGGTGATGCGGTCGCCGTCCTCTTGCGTGGTGCTGTGCATATAGCCCAGCCGGTCTTCACCGTTGAGCAGCACGTACCAGTCGTCCGACACCGCCTGGGCGGCGAGCGCAGGGGCAGCGGTCAAAAAACAGAGCACGGCGGCGAAGAGGTAGCGCATGCCCAAGCCTACGCGACACAACGTGCGCATAAGCGGGAAGGATGACAAAAGTTCGCAGCGTCAAGGCCTCACGCCGGAGCGGGCGTGGCCGCGTCCGTGGCCAAGCCGTCTTCGCCGGGCTCATCGCCGCCGTCGGCGGCCTTGCCGTCTTCCTGCTCCTGGGCCGCTGCAGCCTCGGCCAAACGCTTCTGCTTCTCGGCTTCCAGCACGTCGGCCACGGTCGCTTTTTCCAGCGTTTCGCCCGCCAGCACGCGGGTGACTTCTTCGCGGGTCAGCGTTTCGTATTTCAGAAGCGCCTGGGCCACGCGGTCCAGCTCGTCGCGTTTTTCTTCCAGCAGCGCGGCCGCCTCACCATAGGTCCGGTCGATCAGGGCCTTAACCTCGGCGTCGATGAGCTTGGCCGTGGCCTCGCTGTACATCTTGTCGGGCTGCTCCCAGGCCTGCTTGCTGTCGTCGGCGCCAAACAGCTGGAAGCCAAGCTCTTCGCTCATGCCGTATTCGGTCACCATCGCCCGGGCCAGGTTCGTGGCCTGACGGATGTCCATGGCCGCGCCGCTGGTGATGTCGCCGCAGAACATGTCTTCGGCGATGCGCCCGCCGTAGGTCACCCGCAGCTGGTCCAGCATCTGGTTGCGGCTCATCAGGTGCCGGTCTTTTTCAGGCAGCATGAAGGCCGTGCCCAGCGCCTGGCCACGGGGGATGATCGTCACCTTGTGCAGCGGGTCGTTGTGCTTGCCGTAGTACATCAACACCGCGTGGCCACTCTCGTGATACGCGATGATCTTGCGCTCATCCTCTTCGATCTTGTGGCTCTTGCGGCTGCGTCCGTAGCGCACCTTGTCGCGGGCCTCTTCCAAATCTGCGGTCTCGACAAAGTCTTTGCCCAGCAGCGTCGCGGCGATGGCCGCTTCGTTGATGATCGCCGCCAGCTCGGCGCCGCTGAACATCGGCGTGCCACGGGCGATCTTTTCCAGGTTCGCCTGGGGGTTCAGCTTGATCTTGCGGGCGTGGACCTTCAGGATTTCCATCCGCCCCTTGATGTCGGGCAGGCTCACATGCACCTGCCGGTCGAAGCGGCCAGGCCGGGTCAAGGCCGGGTCCAGCACGTCGGCGCGGTTGGTGCTGGCGATCACGATCACCTGATCGCTGCTGTCAAAGCCGTCCATCTCGACCAAGATCGCATTGAGCGTCTGCTCGCGTTCGTCGTTGCCGCCGCTGCTCATGCCGTTGCCGCGCCGACGCCCCACCGCGTCGATCTCATCCAAAAAGATGATGCACGGCGACGAGTCCTTGGCTTGTTTAAACAGGTCGCGCACCCGGCTGGCGCCCACACCCACAAACATCTCCACGAAGTCCGAGCCGCTGATCGAGAAAAACGGCACGTCCGCCTCGCCCGCCACGGCCTTGGCCAGCAGGGTTTTGCCGCAGCCCGGCCGGCCAATCAGCAGCACCCCGCGCGGCACCCGGCCGCCCAAGCGCTGGAATTTCTTGGGGTCTTGCAAGAACTCGATGATCTCGCCGACCTCGTCCTTGGCTTCTTCGATGCCCGCCACGTCGTCGAGCTTGACGGTGCTGTGCTCTTTGTTGAGCATCTTGTGCTTGCTGCGGCCGAAGCTTCCCAGCATGCCCCCGGGCCCGCCGCCGCCGCCGCGCAGGCTGCGGAACACAAAGAAGTAGATCAAGAAACCCAACAGGATCAGCGGGCCCCAGGCAATCAAGATCTGCAGCAGCACGCTGCTGCCGGGCTTCTCTTTGTTGTCTTGGCCCACCTTGTCAAGCAAGAACGTGCGGTAGGTCAGGTTCTGCGGGCTCACCGGGGTGAAGATGCGCTGCGCCTCGGTGGGCCCCACCACCCCGTCTTTGATCTCGCCCACCATGCGGTCGGCTTTGATCAAGACCGGCACGTCTTCCTTGAATTCCGCGTCGATCGCCCGCTGATAAAACTCCTGCCAAGAGACTTCTTTGGCCCCGGTGCTCGCGGCGTTGACCATCAGCAGCATGGCCACGGCCAGCACCGCCAGCATGATCCACGCGAACGCGCCGCGCGACATCGCCGGGGGCTTGCCCGCCGGGCCCTTGCCCCCGCCGTTCTTGGCCTCGGGTTTGCGGTCACCGCCCTTGTCGGGGTCGGTTTTGGTCTCGGATCGCTTGTCGGACGGGTTCTTGTCGGGCATCGTCTGGGCCGGGCACGGAGCACCCGCAAAAAAGAAGGGAGGGCGCCGGGCCCCTCGGGGGCCCGCACCGGATCGCGGTGAAAACAAACCGCAGGGGATGAGGGTCACCCTGGTCCGGCGGCTGCGGGCTGATTGTAGCCTCGGCGGGCCTTGCCTACCCCACCACCCCCATCCGGGGCACCCGGCCCACCGCCGGTCACCAGGGCGAGCGCATCGCTTCCACCACGTCGCGGGCCGCTCGATCCGCCGCGGCCTGACGCCCCTGGCTGAAATCCTCGCCCAGCGGCTGGGCCGGCACATAGCGCCCCACCGAGGTGAACCCACGCCGACTGACCAGGGTTCCGCCGCGACGCAGGTCTTCCCACTCGAAGTCGATGGCGATCTCGACCTCGACCTCTTGGGGCAGCCCGCCGATCGGGGTGCGGCTGAGCTGCCGACGCTGCACCCTGGTCACCGTGCCCCGCAGCAAGGTGTCGGCGCGGTCGGCATCGGCCACCTTGTAGGGCGTGCGCTGCTCGATTTCTTTGACCAGCGCCTCGGTCAGGTCGTAGGCCACGCCGCGTTCGAAGGTCTGGTTTTCAAACACCGGCACCGCCACCGTGGCATAGCCCTCGGGGTACAGCTGGGCGTATTGGTAGCCCGCACAAGACGTCAGCGTTCCCACGGCGCCCAACACCAGCACCACCCAGGCCAGCCCGCCACCCCACCCCGCAGCCCGTCGACTCACACCGCTCATGGCTGCACCTCGGCCTCGGGACGCTGAACCACCACCACCTCACCCAGCGCTTCCAAACGCTGGGCCGCGGCGGTGCCTGCCTCGGTGTCGGGATACTCCGCCAACAGCCTCCGGTACAGCACCGCCGCCGACACGGCCTTGCCCGTGCGGTCATACCAGTCGGCGCTGGTGAAGTCGCGCCGGGCCAACGACTCACGGATCCGCACCCGCAGGCCCGCCGCACCGACGCGCTCGGCCGCCGCAGGGAATTCCAATTCAAACTGACGCAGCCGCTCGGTCGCCTCGACCAGCCCCGTGGCGTCAAACTCCGGGCCCTTGAAGCGGGCCAGGCTCGCCTGCACCAGCCGCAACATCGCCAGCGACCGCTGGGCGCTGCGGGGGTGGTTGATCAAAAACAAGTCGTACGACTCGGCCGCCAGGTCCATCTGGCCGTCTTGAAAGTAGTAATCCGAGAGCGCCAAGCCCGCCTGCTCGGCCAGGGGCGAGCCCGGGGTCCGCTCCTGGATCCGGATCAAGATCTCCGCCCCGTCGTCGCCCGCGGGCACCCAGCGCCGCCCCCAGAGCTTGCGCTTCACCCCTTGGGTAAAGCGCGTGGCCACCTCATACTCGCGCCGCAGTGCCACGTTGAACTGCTCGGTCGCGGGGTAATACGTGGCGATCGCTTCGTAGTCATACAACGACTGGTAGTACTCCCCCGCGGTCAGCCGCGCGTCGCCACGCAGCAGCAGTGCCTCGACCCGCAGGGGGTCTTGCGGGTGGGCCGCAAGCCACGCGGTCAGCTGCTTCTCGGCCTGCTTGGGCTCGCCCTGGGCAATCAGTTGCCGCGCCTGGGCCAGCTCGGCCGCGGGGCTGCCGGGCTCGGGCACCTGGGTGGCCACAAAACCCGTGTCGGTCAGCTCGTAAGAAGGCTGAGCCGGGGCCACGGAGGCCAGACACACAAGTCCCGAGATAAGCAAGAGGGTTCGCACAGGCCCGCAGTTTAATCGCGGACCGCCGGGCGTGGGCCCTGCGCGCGTGCCCCGCACCCCGCGGGCGCCGCTCAGCGGTGAAACAGCTTCTCAAGCTCGCGTAGCGAGATCCGCACCGTCGTCGGGCGACCGTGCGGACAGCTGCCCGACCGCTCGACCTCGTCGCGGGTCTTCAGCAGCGCCGCCAACTCGGCGTCGCTCAGCCGGTCGCCCGCCTTCACCGCGGCCTTGCAGCTCATCATGTCCAGCACCCGGTGCAGCGCCGACTCGCTCTCAAGCGCATCGGCGCTGCCCGACAAGTCGCCTTCTTCGATCCGCCCCAGAAGCCCATCGATAAAGCCCGCCGGCTCCACCCCGCGGCTCAGCAGCAGCGACGGAAAGGCGTGCACCCCGATCGCCGAGGGCCCCATCGCCGCCGCCTCGATCCCCAGCCGCCCCAGCAGGGGCCCCGCGTCGTCCAGCAGCGCCACCCGGGCGGCGTCGGCGTCGATCACCAGCGGCATCAGCATCCGCTGACTCTCCAGGTCGGCCCCGTCGCCCAAGATGCGCTGCTCGATGGCCTCAAACATCACCCGCTCGTGCAGCGCGTGCTGGTCGATGATCAGCACCCCGTCCACATCCTCGGCAATCACGTAGCTGTCGTGCACCTGAAGCACACGCACGCCGGTGACCCCCGAAGCCCCCGCCGTGTGCGTCGCGGCGGCCGCCTGGTCCGCCTGGTCCAGCGGCGCCGCGAGATCCGCCGCCGACGCCGCGGTCGATTCACGCACAAACAAGTCATCGGCCGCCATCGCCCGCTTCACCTCTTCGTACACAAAGCCCTTCTGATTGGGCTCCATGGTCTCGAAAGCCGACACGAAGTCGCGAGCGCCCCCGCCGCCGATGCCACCGCCGACGCCAGGCGCGCCGCCCACACCGGATCCTGCCCCGGCCACCCCCGTCGCCGCCGCGGGTACCACCGACGGGGTGATGTCGCTTTCCAGCAAACGCTCACGCAGCGGCGACCGCACCAGCCCGTGCATCATCCGCGGCTCGCGGAAGCGCACCTCCGCCTTGGTGGGGTGAACATTCACATCCACCAGCCGCGGGTCCATCTGAATAAACACCGCCGCCACCGGGTGCCGGTCGCCGGCCATCAGCCCGCGGTAGGCCTCTTTCACCGCGTGGTTCAGGCTGCGGTCTTTCACCGGCCGCCCGTTGATGTACACGTGCAAAAACTTGCTCGTCGCCCGGGCCACGCTGGGCTCGCCCGCCACCCCCCACACCCGCGGAGGCTCGGCAGGAGCCTCATCGCCGCCGGTGCCGTCTCCTGCGCGGCCTTCAAACGAAAACTCCAGCAGCGCGTCGTCCAGGTCCTTGCCCAGCACCGCCACGCAGCGCTCGCGCCGCGACTGCCCGGGCGGCAGGTTCAGGGCCTTGCGCCCGTTGTGACTCAGCGTGTAGCCCACGTCGGGGTTCGCCATCGCCGCCCGGTTCACCGTGTCGGCGATCTGCCCGTACTCCGCCGCGGCGGATCGCAGAAACCGGCGTCGCGCCGGCACGTTCCAAAAAAGGTCTTTCACCTCGATCACCGTGCCGGGCGCCATCGCCACGGGCCGCACGTCGGTGCGCTCGTCGCCGTTCTGCTCCACCACCGCACCGCCCTCGGCCACGTGCGTGCGGCTCATCAGCTTCATGCGGCTCACACTCGCGATCGAGGCCAAGGCCTCGCCGCGGAACCCCAGCGTGTCGATCGCCGCCAGGTCTTGGGCCGTCGCCAGCTTGCTGGTGGCATGCGCGGTCAAAGCCAGGGGCAGTTCCGCCTCAGGGATTCCGCACCCGTCGTCCGCGAGGCGGATCAGCTTGGCCCCGCCCTCTTCAATCACCACCTCGATCCGCGTCGCCCCCGCGTCGATGCAGTTTTCAATCAGCTCTTTCACCACCGACGCCGGCCGCTCCACCACCTCGCCCGCGGCGATCTGGTTCACAAGGTGAGCATCAAGGCGGGCGATGGGCATGGCGCGGGGGTGTTTCTGGGGCTTTGGGGCGTGCTGAGGCTCACTCAGTTTAACGGTTCTCCGAGCTCACTCCGGTGCCCCGCGAACAGTTAGGAGTTAGCCATTAGGACTTAGCAAGAGCGCAAGCGGCGCTTGCGCAAATGGGGAGGGCGAGGCTCCGACCGAGCCGGAGTCGCATGGCACCCGGCTCGGTCGGAGCCTCGCCCTCCCGAAAACTGCCGTGCTCGCGTCAGCGGTCTTGCTAATTCCTAATCCCTAATTGCTAACTGCTACCGCCCCCGCCACCTACGATGGTCCCCCCATGGCCCAAACCCTCACCGAGATTAAGCAGCTGCTGGCCACCCACGGCCTGCACCCCAAGCACAAATACGGTCAAAACTATCTGCACGACGGCAACCACATGGCCCGCATCATGGATGCCGCGGCCATCGGCCCGGGCGACCGCGTGCTGGAAGTGGGCCCGGGCACGGGCGCCCTCACCGAGCGCCTGCTCGAAACCGGCGCGTCGGTCGTCGCCGTCGAGGTGGACCGCGACTTCGACGGCCTACTGCGCGAGCGCATCGCCCAGGAGTTCGGCCCCGACGCCCCCTTCGAGCTGCTCATCACCGACATCCTCGCGGGCAAGCACGCCATCGCCCCCGCCGCGATCGACGCCGTGGGCCCAGGGCCCTTCAAACTCATCGCCAACCTGCCCTACCAGATCGCCTCGCCCCTGCTGGCCAACCTGGTGCAAGACCACCCCAACATGACCGACGCCGTGGTCATGATTCAAAAAGAAGTCGCCGACCGCCTCGCCGCGCCACCGGGCAACAAGGCCTACGGCGCCTTGGGCATCCTCGTGCAAGCCATGTGCGAGGTCACGCGGGTGGGCGTGCTCGCCCCGGGCTGTTTTTGGCCCCCGCCCAAAGTCGCCAGCGCCGTGGTGCACCTCAAGCGTCGCGCCCAGCCACTCACCGACCACCCCCGGTCCCTGAGCGCCTTGTTGCAAACCCTCTTCACCCAGCGACGCAAACAGCTGGGAAAAATCCTCGGCCGCGACGCCGCCCTGCCCGCGGGCGTCACCGCCGACCAACGCCCCGAATCGCTCTCGGTGCCGCAACTGGTCGAACTCGCCGACCTGCCGCGCGGGCCCCAAGGCTAAACTCCTTCTCCCGCCCCCTGGAGCCTTTTCTTGTCCGAGCCCGATCCCAAATCCAAAATCCTCGTTGCCGTTCCGGTTTACAACGAGCAGAAATACATTCAAAACGTGATCGCCAAGATCGCCGAATACGCGCCCAACGACGTCTTGGTGGTCGACGACGGCTCCACCGACTACACCCCCATGCTGCTGGCCATGCAGCCGGTAGACGTCATCCGCCACCGCACCAACCTCGGCTACGGCCGCGGCATCCGCGACGCCTTTCGGTGGGCCCAGGCCTACGGCTACGAATGGCTGATCACCATGGACTGCGACGAGCAGCACGAGCCCGAGGCCCTGCCCGACTTCGCCGCCGCCATCGAAGCCGATGACGCAGACGTGATCAGCGGCAGCCGCTACTTGGTGGAAACCCCCGGCGTGCCCGCCCCGCCCCCAGACCGCCGCAAGATCAACCACACCATCACCGGCTGGGTCAACGAACAGCTGGGGTTCCAAATCACCGATGCGTTCTGCGGCTTCAAGGCCTACCGCGTCAGCAAGCTCGATGAGCTAAGCCTCTGCGTCGACGGCTACGCCATCCCCCTGCAAGCCTGGGTGCAGCACGCCGCCCACGGCCACCGCGTCAAAGAAGTTCCCATCAAGCTGATCTACAACGACCCCAACCGCAGCTTCGGCGGCCCTCTCGACGACGCCACCGAACGCTTGAAGCACTACGAAGAAGTCTTCAAACAAGAACTCGCCAAGCACCCCGAAGGCTTCAAGCCCCAAGCCTGATCCTCGCCACACTCTGGGCGGATCCCACACGTTGACCGAGCCCGCCTCCCCCGAACCCCGCTGTACCCCGCCGCTGCCCACCTGGCCCGCCCTCGCCGCGGGCCAAGCGGTGTGGACCGGGCACCAGCCGCGCTTCTGGCACCCCGGCATCCTCGCCAAATACCGCGCTGCAGACACCGCCTTGGCCGCCGCAGGCGACACCACCACGCCCCTGCACCACGTCGTGGTCGACCAAGACGTTCAAGACCCCCTGGCCATCGACCTGCCGGTGCTGCAAGGCGACGTGCTCTCAGCCGCCCGCGTGCGCCTGGGCCCGGTGCGCCCGCAGGTGCCCACCGGCGCCCAGCCCCCCGCCACCATCAACCTGCCCCCGCTTCCCCGCGGCACCGACCCCCGAGCCGCCGCCGGCCTGCATCGCATCGCCGCCGCCCTGCAGGCCCACACCCAGCAGCCCACCCTCGCGCTGCAAACCACCCACGCCCTGCACGACCTGCTCGCCCCGCAACTTCAACGCCCCCTTTGCGCCCACCAAGCCAGCGCCTTCGCCCAGCAGCCCTGGTTCTACGACGAAACCCACAGCCTGCTTCACGACGCCCAGCGCTGCGTCGGCCACTACAACCGCGCCGTCGCCCAACACCCCCGCGCCGGCATCACCGCCCTGCAGCGCGAACCCTTCCGCGTCGAGCTGCCCCTCTGGCACCTTCCCTGGAACGCCCCGCGCCAGCGCGTGTACGCCGACCTGGCCGACACCCAGCCCCTGCTCACCGTCGAAGACGGCCAGCCCATCACCGACCCCACACGCCTGGCCCCACGGGCCCTGCTCATGACCGCTTGGCTGCGCCGCCCCGGCGGGGTCACGCCCGCCTGCGGCCTCTTTGTCCATGGCACTGGTGGCGGCCAGTACGACCGCATCACCGACGCCTGGTGGCACGCCTGGCGCGGCGAAGCCCTCGCCCCGGTCGCCGTGGCCACCGCCGACCAGCGGCTGTCCTTCGACGCCCCGGTCCACCACGCCACCGACGTCCACCGCGCCGTCTGGCACGCCCACCACCTGCCGCACAACCCCGAACGCATACTCAGCCTCACCGGCCCGCTAGCCGCCGACCTCATTGCCGAAAAGGCCGGCCTGCTCGAACACATGCACGACGACCGCGACCGAAAGCGTCGCCGCGCCGCCTTTCACCGCATCCACGCGATCAACGCCCAACTGCTCGCCCTGCAGCCTGATGCCCTGCACGACGCCCACGCCCAAGTTGCCCGCACCCGCCAAGGCGTGGCCAATGCCACCCTCGCCCACCGCCGCGACTGGCCCTTTGTCTTCTTCAACTAAGTAACCGTTCTGGCCGATATGTAACGCATGCGGTGGCCCAGCCCACCGCAAAGGACGGCCGGTCACCCCGGGACACACACCGCGCACCGCGTCCGCATGTCATCCTCTGGCGGACGCGATGCCCATGGCCCTGCCTTTTATCAACTCCCTGGCCAAGCCCCAGCCCATCCAGGCCGCGGCGCACCACGGCCACGACGGCCCCGACGCCACCCCCCACTGCAGCGTCTGCGGCTGGCGAGCGACCCTCGACCACGTCCCGCTGTTTCGCTACCACTTCTGCCCACGCTGCGAACGCGGCTTCAAACACAGTCAAGGCGACGGCCGCTATCGCTTTGAAGGCCTGCTCGACGACGGCCCCGACACCCGGTTGTTTCTCGCCACCGACGTGCGCTTAGAGCGCACCGTCAGCGTGCTGTATTACAAACCCGCCGCGCCGGGCGCCCCCCAACTCGCCATACCCCCCGACTTCCGAGCCAAACACGAAGCACTCACCCTCGCCAAGCTCGTCCACCCCGGCATCGCCCGCATCCACCTCATCGAAGAAGCCCAGTGCCGCCCGGCCCTGGTGGTCGAATCACTGCTGGGCACCCTGGCCCAGCCCATCGCCTACGGTCTCACCGCCCACCTGGACGCCGCCGCGCGCCTGCTTTTCCGCATGGCCAGCGCCCTGCACTTCGCCGCAGAATCAGGCCACTGCCACCACCATCTGCTTCCAGACCGCGTGGGCCTCACCGCCCAGCACGAGCCCAAGCTCATGGGATTCGGCCACCAGCGTCCCACCGACTTCATGCCCGGCCTGCACGGCGTCGAAGCCGCCTTCCTCGCCCCAGAAGTCCGCGTGCTCAGCCCCGACGCCGATGAACGATCCGACATCTTCAGCCTCGGCATCCTCACCTTCGCCCTGCTCGCGGGCTGCTACCCCATGGTCCCCCGCCGCCGCGGCACCGTGCCCCTGATCCAGAAATTTCGCCCCGACGTGCCCGCCGCTTTCGCCCACCTCATCGCCAGCATGATCACCCACGACCCCGCCTCCCGGCCCGCCAGCCACGCCCAACTCATCGCGCAACTCACCGACCTAGGCGGCGCTGTACCCCTCAGCACCGCGGCTTAGCATCAAACGCCGCCTCGCTCAGTACGCCCCACGACGCGAACACACCGCGCCGAAGGTCTTAAACAAGATCCGCATGTCGCCGCGAAATGTGCGGCCGCGCACATACGCCTTGTCCAAGGTCTTGCGCCGCTCATACGGCAGGTCGTTGCGCCCGTTGATCTGCCACAGCCCCGTCAGCCCCGGCCGCACCCGGACGTACAACGAAAACGCCTCGCCGTACTTCTCGCGTTCCACCACCGGCACCGGCCGCGGGCCCACCAGCGACATATCGCCCTTCAGCACGTTGAGCACCTGCGGCAGCTCGTCCAGGCTCAACCGCCGAAGCATGCGGCCCACCCGCGTGATCCGCGGATCCTCGCGCAGCTTGTGGTGACGATCCCACTCGGCGCTGCGGTCCGGACACGCCGCCAAATGCTCCGCCAGCGCCGCGTCGGCGTGCTCGTGCATGCTGCGAAACTTCAACAACTCAAACACCCGCCCACCGCGCCCAAAGCGCCGCTGCACAAACAACGCCGGCCCGCGCGAATCCAGCCGCACCGCCAAAGCGATCAACGCCAGCAACGGCACCCAAAACGGCGCAGAGCCCAACACCAACACCACGTCGATCACACGCTTGGTCCACGGAGTGGCCCGCGGCATGCCGTCCGCCGCCACGCTGCGGCGCCGCCACGCCGGGCCACGGCCCAGCGTGCCACGCACGGCCTCTGGCCGCACCACCACCTCCATCTCAGGCGCAGAGCCACCGGGCACATCCGAGGCCAAGTTGGAAGAAGTGTTGGGAGAACTCATCGCAAGTGAACCGTGTCATCCAAAACCGATGCCCCGCAGCGCGGCGCGGTGTCGGCATCCATCGCTCAAAGCCCATGCACAGCGTCCTCAACCCAGGCCTTCACCGCCTGGCGAAACCGCTCGCGCCCAAAGCCCGAGGCGTGCGAGTTTAACCCCGCTGCGTCCCTGCGAACGCCCTCACGCTCAAAACGCTGCACCGCCGCGGCCACCTCCTGGGCGGTCGGCCCATGGCCCGCCGCGGAAAAACGCACCCCCGTGTCGCCGTCGACCACCGTTTCGAGGGCCCCACCGCGGTCCAAGGCGATCACCGGCGCCCCGGCGGCCATCGCCTCCACCGGGGCCATGCCAAAATCTTCCTCGGCCGCAAAGACCAGCGCCCGGCAGCGTTGCAAGCAGTCGGCCACCGCCGCGTCGTCCGCCTCGCCCACAAACGTCACCCCCCGCCCCGCCGCCCGGCGCAGGGTTTTTTCCAGCGGCCCGCCGCCGATCACCACCAGCCGCCGCTCTGAGCGTCCGCCCCGGCCCCCATCCGCATTCAACAGGTTGAAGGCCTCCACCACCACCCCCGCACGCTTGTACGGCACCAGCCGCCCCAGCACCGCGTAGAAATCCTCCCGCGTGCGCGTGGGGTCAAAACGCTCGGTGTCCACCGGCGGGTGAATCACCTGCGCCGTTTTGCCATAGGTCTTGCCGATGCGCCGGGCCACGGTCTGCGAGTTGGCCGCAAAGCCGTCCACCCGCCGCCCGGCCAGCTGATCCCACTGGCGAAACCGGTGCAACACCGCGCGCTTCACCGGCGCCGCCCGCCGCGGGTCCACGTGCTCATGCACCAGGTCCCAGGCATAACGCGCCGGGCTATGCGTGTAGCACAGCTGCACCTGATCGGCCCGCGTCAGCACCCCGTGGGCCGCGGCGTGGTGGCTGCTGATCACCACGTCAAAACCCCGCAGGTCATGGGTCTCCACCGCGTGAGGCATCAGCGGCAGCATCATCCGGTGACGCCCCCGCAGCCCCGGCACGCGTAGCAACCGGTCCAGCCAGGTGGCCCGCAGGTCACGCCCCGCCAGCGGCGTGCCGTCCAACACCCCACGCTCGCAAGCGGTCACAAAAATCGGCGCATCGGGATACAAGCCCGCCAACTCGGCAAGCACCCGTTCGCTGCCGTGATAGCCAGCGATGCATTCATGGACCAAAGCAATCTTCACTCAAACAGCCTAACAACCCGCCTCGCGGCATCTACGGGCGCTCTTGCTTCTCACCCCAACACCCAGGCGGCCCCCGCCACATACAAAAACACGCTCACTGCCCCACAGGCCGCACTTTTTTCTGCCGCGCGTTGGTCAGCCACTGCTTGGAAAACACGATCTTCACCGGCACCTTGTAGCGGTTCAGCTGCGTGCCGCAGTGCATTTTGACTTTCTTTTTCATCGCCTTTAAATCAATCTCGCCGCGCGGCACGATCGTGACGCACACCATGTTGCCCGTGATCGGGTTCGCCTCGCCATACACCGAGCACTGGGCCACCTGATCCATCTGCTCAATCACCGCCTCCACCTCGCGGGGGAACACCTTCTCGCCCCCCACATTGATGATGTCCGAATCGCGCCCCAAGATCCTCAGCCACGGGCCGTCCTGCTCCACCCGGTCGCCAGTATTGAACCAGCCATCCACCACCACCGGGTCCGAGTCATCCAGATAACCCAACATGGTCGTCTGAGACTTCACATGCAAGATGCCCTCCACCACTTTGGTTTCAAAGCGGTCCGCATCCAACCGGATCCACCGCTGGTCATCGCCGCGCGACTTGGACGCGGGCGAACCAAACTCCGAGGTGCCGTACTTCTGCTTGATCGCGGCCTTGGGAAACATCGCCGCCACGTGGTCCAGCACCCTCTGGGTCATCGGCTCGGACCCGCAGGTCACGATCTCCACGCTGCTCAGGTCGTAGCGCTCAAAATCACCGGACAACCACAGCAGGTTGATAAACGACGGCGAGACCGGCAGCACCTGCACCTTCGCGCTTTGGATCAGCGCACAAACAGCATCTGGCGAGCGCGTGTCGGGCGCCACCAACACCCCTCCGCTGTGTGAAATATAAAACAGCGTGTCCATGCCCGCGATGTGATCCAAAAGCAAGAAGCTCATGGTCACAAACGGCTTGCCCACCGCGTCGTACTTTTTCAAGAACCGTTCGAGGCTGTGCAACACCGGCTTGGGACGGCCCGAGCTTCCCGAGGTAAACACCACAAAACCCGCATGGCCCTGCTTCAGCAATCCCGCCGCCAGCGGGTGCAGCGGCCCGGGCGCATCGCGCGCGGTGCACACCGCCACCTCGTCGCGCACCTCGATCAGCGCCCGAGCCGCCACACGCTCGCACAGGCCCTCCACCTCACCCGACCCCGCGGGGATCAGCGCCACCACCGCCCGGCGCTCAAACAGCGCCAGCAACAGCGCAATGGTCCGCGGCGAAAAATCGCCGCGTAGCGCCACCATGCTCTGCTCTGCCACCCCCTGCTCACGCAAAAACACGCACTGGCTTTCAGCCAGCGCGTGCAAATCGGCATACGACGTGGTCTGCCCGCGAAACACCACCGCCGGGTCGTCGCCAAAGGCCAAAAGCTGTTGCAACGGAGAGCGCATCGGCATCGCCTAAGACACCCCCCCCAAATAGATCACCTGCCCGGTCACAAAATCGCTCTCAGGCTGGATCAGAAAATCCACCACGTTGCTGATGTCCCGGTACTCGCCCATCCGCTTGACGCTCTGCAAACCAATCAAATCGTTGATTTTGTCATCCGACACCCCGCGGATCAGATCCGTCGCCACGGGCGTGGGCCCCACCGCGTTCACGGTGATGTTGAAGTCCGCCAGTTCTTTGGCAATCACCTGCGTCAGGTTCGCCACCGCCGCCTTCGACGCCGCATACGCCGCCTCGCCTTCGAGCTTCAGCGGGGCCGCCACGGTCGCGAAGTTCACGATCCGGCCGTATTTCCGCTTAGCCATCACCTTCGACACCTCGCGGCAGAAATTGAAGGTGCCAAACACGTTGGTGGCAAACACCTGCTCCACGGTCCGCAGCGGCGTCAGCAAAAAGTGATTCATCGACGCGATCCCGGCGTTGTTCAAAAGAACATCGATCCCGCCGTGCTCCTTGGCCACCGCCCGCACCATCTTCGCCACCGCCTTTTCGTCGGCCACGTCCAGCTCGTGGTGCTGGTAATTTTCAATCTCAAAATCCGGCGCCGACCGGCTGCACCCCACCACGCGGTAGCCCCGCTCGATGTAGTAGTCCACGAGATAGCGTCCGATGCCCTTGCGGGTTCCGGTGATCAGCATCGTGTTCATCAAGACGCATCCTTCAGGCAAGCCAGCACAAAATCAGTGAACGCCGCCACGTTGCGGTACGGGCTGTTGCGCGACGACATCGCCTTCTCATTGGCCAAGGTCACCTCGGTGTCAAACGCCTCGCTCACCCCCGCCTCCACATCCACCACCAACCGCACCAGCGACAGCGAATCGATGCCCGACTCACCGCCGAAAATCGCGGTCTCCGGGGTCACGTCCTTCAGCTCGTCGTACTCCAGCTCCTCGTTGAGCTCGTCGATCGCCGCCTTGATGATTTCGAAAATTTGGTCTTTCATATCCACTTACCCTTGCCGCTTCATAAGCACTTTGGCTGGATTCCCAGCAATAATCACATTCGGTTTGAACCGCCGGTTCACCAGGCTGTTGGCCACCACCACCGTGTTGTCCCCGATCACCGCCCCGTCCAACACCGTGCACCCCGCCCCGATCCAAACATTTTTGCCAATCTTGATGCCCTTGGACGTGTGCCCCAGATCTTCCAGGTGCACATCAAGCTGGTCGGTGCGGTAGTTCACCGACACGATGTTGACGTTGGGCCCAACGATCACGTTCTCGCCGATCTCAATCCCCCCCGCTCCGGTGGCCACAAAACACCCGGTGGCAAACCCCCCGCGCTCACCGACCACCAGCGGCCCGTCGGCCGCCTTGAATTTGGAAAACGAGCTGATCACGCATTTTTTACCCAGCTTCAAGTTGGAACTCAGATCCACCTCGGCCCTGGGGCTCACCTTGGCTCCAAAACGCATGTAGTAAATCCCCGTCACCACGATGGACGGGGTTAAAAAGCGCCTGAGCCCCTTGATGATCGAGTTTAAGCGCATGTCAATGCAAGAGTTGCAATTCGATCCAGGTCGTCCCAAGCAAGTCCAAACAGACGTTTGCCGCACGGTGGAACCCAATCGTACCACCCTCGCCACCGTCAATGAACTTCGCTCACGCTCTTAGATTTACCCCACGCCTAACGCCCCTGCAAATGAAAGTTCACTCCGCCCCCCAGCGTTTGTTCTTCCACCCACCAATCGGCCTGAAGAGCCGCAAGGTCCTCCTCACGGCACACCCGCCGGCCGCTGAGGGCCCCAAACGTGTCGGCATGAATCGCCTCGGGCACCGCCACCACCTGCCCGGGCAAGGTCTCGCGGCGAACTTGCTGAGCCACGCCGTACCACGACGCGTATTTCCCATCGCGGTACGCCGCGTAAAATCCCGCCTCCCCGCCGCCCACGCGCTGGTCGCGCACCGCGTCCACCACCCCCACCAGATTGCCCACCCCCACCACGGCCACCAAGCCCCAGCGCACCCGCGCGCGGTGCGGCTCGCCCAGCCGCGCCGTCAAAGCCGCAAACACCTGCAGCAGCCCCACCACCAAAAGCGGCATCAACGGCAAGCAGTAGCGCCCCTCGGGCAAAAACACCACCCACTGCAACACGTTGGCGATCCACAACACCCCCCAGAAGCGCCGCACCCGCAGCAGCATCACCCCGCCAGCGATCAGCACGCTGCTCACCACGCAACCCGTCACCGGGTCCGCGTCCATGCCCAGCGTCACCTCCACCAGGTGCTCGGTCAGCAGCAGCCACAGGTTGTGGGCGCTGCGGCCCAGGTCCATCGCCTGCACGTGCCACACAAACAGCCGCACATCGTCGCGCACCGCCGCCGATCCCCACCACGCCAAAGCCATCGCCCCCGCCCCGCCCGCCAGCACCACCACCGCCCACTTGCGCTTGGCCGGGTCGCACACGGCGTCCCACAACGCGCTGGCCAGATACGCCGCCGCAACCACCGCCGCCACACTGCGAAACGCCGCCATCACCGCAAACCCCAGCCCGATCAAGCCCCAGGCCCGCAGCATCGCGGGCCATCCGGCATCGCGCCGCCACTCGTGGCCCAACAACAGCAGCATCAAGCCCACCGCAAACGGCAACTCGGTCAACAGGTTCAACGTCTGTTCATAAAACAAATGGCTCAGCGCCACGCCCAGGGTCACCGCCAGCGCGAAAGGCGCCCCGTCCTGGCCCCCGCCGCCCACCCGCCGCATGACTAAAAAGGTCAGCCCCAACACCGCCGCAGCGCACCCCAGCATGAACCCCTGAGCCGCCGGCCCTGGCCCCCCGAGCCACCCCAACACCCACGGCAGCCCCGCCGGCGAGGGATTCGCCTGGCCCAACCCGTCGACCATGCCCTGCCCCGCCACCAGCGACCGGCCCAGATTGGCATACAACGCGCTGTCGGGCGTGATCCGCCACACCCCGTTAAACCCCGCGGCAAACAGCAGCCCCAGCCCCACCACCACCGCCACCCGCCGGTCCCACAGCCACGCAAACCCCCCGCCCCAGGCCCGGTTCAGGCGGGCCACACCCATGTTCTCCGCAACCCCGTGGGCCTGACGCTTCATGCCCGCGAGCCTACCGCCTCGGCCCAAGTCCGTGGCGTTTACACTGGTTGGTTCGCCATGCCCGCCGCTGCTCCCCTTCATCCCGGCCCCGACCCGCCCGCGGCGGATTGCGCACCGACCGCGGAAACCGTCATCGAGCCGGTGCGCGGCTGGGGCCTGCCCGACCTGCGAGCGCTGGCCCGCAGCGGCGAGCTTTACTGGGCCCTGGCCTGGCGCGACCTGCGCGTCCGCTACCGCCAAACAGTCTTGGGCCTGGCCTGGACCGTCCTCACCCCCATCATCAGCATGGTGGTCTTCACCGTCATCTTCGGCAACCTGCTGAACGTGCCCACCGATGGCCACAACTACCCGGTCATGCTCTTCAGCGGCCTGCTGGTGTGGCGGCTTTTTGAAAACGTGCTGCACGCCGCCTGCCAGTGCCTGATCACCAACCAAAACCTCATCAGCAAGCTCTACTTCCCGCGCCTGCTGCTACCGCTCACCCCCATCCTCACCTTCCTGGTGAATTACGCCGTGGGCTTTGTCATTCTCGCCGGGCTCATGGCGTGGTTCCAACTGGTGCCCAGCTGGCGCTTCTTAACCGTTCCGCTGTGGGTGGTGTTGGCGGTGATGACCGCCCTCAGCGTTGGGCTCTGGTGCGCCGCACTCAACGCCATCGCCCGCGACATCCAGCAGGTGGTCCCCTTTGTCACCGGCATCATGCTCTTCGTCACCCCCGTT
>JALZVY010000034.1 GCA_023300125.1 Phycisphaera sp. | reverse complement strand
GATGACCTACGCCACGCTGGGGCCGGGCAAGCGGGTGCGGCCGCTGTTGGTGTTTCGGGCGGCGCAGGCGGCGGGGCTGGATTTGCGTGCCGGAGGGCCGGCGAACGCCGCCTGCGACGCGGCGGCGGCGGCGATCGAGATGGTGCACGCCTTTAGCCTGGTGCACGACGACCTGCCGGCGATGGACGACGACGACCTGCGGCGCGGCCGGCCGACCACACACGTGGCCTTTGGCGAGGCGATGGCGATCTTGGCCGGCGATGCGCTGCCTGCGCTGGCCAACGCGTGGGTGTTGGCGGCCGAGCCCGCGGCATTGGCGCGGGACCTGGGGATGGAGCTGAACCGGGCGACGCTGGACATGATCGCGGGGCAGGTGCGTGACACCTTCCCGGAGCAGGTTTCTGATGCGCAAGACCCGCTGGCGGCCCTGCGTGGGACGCACCGGCTGAAAACCGGGGCGCTGCTGCGCTGTGCCTGCCGCATGGGGGGGCGCTGCGGCGCGGCCGACGCGGAGCAGCTGGCGGACTTGACCGCCTTCGCCGACGCGGCGGGGCTGATGTTCCAGGTGGTGGACGACCTGCTGGATGTGACCTCGGACGCGGCCACACTGGGCAAGGCCACGCAAAAAGACGCCGCGGCGGGCAAGCGCACCTACCCCGGGCTGATGGGGGTGGACGGGGCCCGGGCCGAAGTGGGGCAGCTGTGCGAGGCGGCCTTGGCGGCGCTGGGGGGCTTTGGCGAGCGGGCTGAGCCGCTTCGGGTGCTGGTGGTGGGGCTGGCGGCACGCGAGCGGTAAGCGGGGCGTGGGCTCAAAAACCGGATTTGCCGCAGGGGATTCCCCTTCGCGGTGCCCGGCCGGCGGGCCTAAGGGCTTGCCAAGCCCTAGAATGCCCCGCTACGCCGACCCGATCAGGGCGCCGCGGCGTAGACGGGGGCATGAAACGCCGTTCCGCATCCAAACGCCCCGACCGCTTCAGCAGCCTTCCCCGACCACGCCTCATGCCTGAGCCTTCGCCATCTTCGACCGACGGGCATGACAGCGGCGACACCCCGCTGCTGGCGTCGCTGAGCGGGCCCCAAGACCTCAAAGCCCTGCCCGCGGCCCGCCTGCCCGAGCTTGCGGCCGAGATCCGCCACGCGATCTGCGAGCAGGTGAGCCAGACCGGCGGGCACCTGGCGCCCAACTTGGGCGTGGTCGAATTGACCATCGCGCTGCACTACGTCTTTGACTTCGCCCACGATCGGCTGCTGTTTGACGTGGGCCACCAGTGCTACCCCCACAAGCTGCTGACCGGCCGCTTGGGCCTGTTCGACAAGCTGCGCCAGCGTGGGGGCATGGCCGGGTTTCCCGAGCCGGCCGAAAGCGACTTTGACCTGTTTGCGGTGGGCCACGCGGGCACGGCCATCAGCACCGCGGTGGGCATGGCGCGGGGCGACGACCTGGCCGCGGGCGGAAGCGGCAAGAGCGACCGCCACGCCGTGTCGCTGATCGGCGACGCGAGCATCGTCAACGGCCTGGCGCTCGAAGGGCTCAACAACGCCGGCACGCTGGAGCGGCAGTTCCTCACCGTGCTCAACGACAACGGCATGTCCATCAGCGAGCCCCAGGGCGCGATGGCCAGCTACTTCGACCGCGTGCGGGTCAGCCACACGTTTCACGAGATGAAACGCCGCGGCAAGCAGGCCCTGGACAAGCTGCCCGGCGGCAGCTTGCTGGAAGAGGTGTACCACCGCGCCAGCGACGCGCTCAAAGCCGTCATCAGCCACGGGCACATGTTCGAAGAGTTCGGCCACGTGTGCGTGGGCCCGGTCGACGGGCACGACCTGCCGGCGCTGATCGCCATCCTCGAAGAAGTCAAAGACATCGACTCGCCCGTGCTGCTGCACGTGAAAACCATCAAAGGCAAGGGCTACGAGTTTGCCGAAGGCGACGCCACGACCTTTCACTCGCCCGCGCCGTTTGTGCGCGAGGGCTGCCGGGTGGAGATCCCCAAGAAGGGGCGAAGCTTTACCGCGGCTTTTGCCGATGCGATGGGCGAGCTGATGCAGCGTGACCAAGACGTGTATGCCATCACCGCGGCCATGGGCCCGGGCACCGGCGTGGACAAACTGATCGACGCCCACCCCACGCGCACCTGCGACACGGGCATCTGCGAAAGCCACGCCATGGCCATGGCCGCGGGGCTGGCCAAGACGGGCCTGAAACCGTTTTTCGCGGTGTACTCCACGTTTTCTCAGCGCGCCCTCGACCAGGCGTTTCAAGAAGCCGCGTTGCAAAATCTGCCCGTGCGTGTGTGCATGGACCGGGCCGGCTACGTGGGCGGCGACGGGGCCGTACACCACGGGTTCATGGATGTGAGCATCTTCCGCACCCTGCCGGGCGCGGTGCTGCTGGCCTGCGCCGACGAGCCCACCCTGCACGGGGCCTTGGAGTTCATGCGCACCCACGACGCGGGGCCGAGTTTTGTGCGCTACCCCCGCGACGCGGTCGCCGCCGAGCCGTTTGCGTGCTCGGATCAGCCGTTTGAGATCGGCAAAGCCGCCCTGGCCGTGGCCGCCAAAACCGACGTGCCCGATCTGGCGATCTTGGCCTATGGCACCACGCTGTACGCCGCCCGCGACGGCCTGGCGGTGCTGCGCGAGCACGGCCAAGACGTGACCTTGTATGACGCACGCTTCGCCAAACCCGTGGACACCGCGCTGCTGAAGTATTTGCTGGACGCGGGCACCGCCGTGCTCACCGTCGAAGACCACTTCGCCGCCGGCGGCTTTGGCAGCGCGGTGCTGGAAGCCGCCAGCGACGCGGGCCTGGACACCCGGCTGATCGGCCGCTGCACCATGCCCGAAGCCTGGGTGGGCCCGGCCAGCCGCGACACCCAGCTGGCCGACGCCGGGCTGGACGCCGGGGGCATCGCCGCGGCGGGGCGGAAGCTGTTGGCGCGGCGCGCGGGGATGGCCGAGTTGGCACGGCGATAAGTACGGCGATCGGGCGTTGCTAAGCCGCGTGAATCTGAATGCGGGTGCAACGTCGGTCGTTCGGGTCGGGGTGGCGCAGGCAGATGCCTTCGATTTCTAGGTCGTTGAGGCTGCGGCTGACCGCGGGGCGGTTGGCGGCGCACCGCTGGGCCAACACCCGTTCGGAATCCAGCATTCCGTCGGGTGCGTCCAGACGCAGGGTTTCGAGGATGGTCGACCGCAGATCGCCCTTGCGGATTGCCCGGTCGCGGTAGCCCGGGTTGCGCTGGATGATCCACGCGGCGGGGCGCAGGGCGTCGGTGGGGGGCTCTGGTTTCAGAGCCCAGAGACCGCGGGCAATGGCGGCGGGGCTGGTGGACTTTTCGACCAGCCGACGGCGGGTGGCGCTGCCGCGGTGAACATCAAAGAGGATGCGCGGTGTGTCGTGCCGGCCGCAGAGATCTGCCGCAAGGTTGAGCTCGCGCGACGCGCCGTGGGTGACGGCAAGGTCGAGCAGCAGGCCCAGCGTGGGGCGGGCGTGGGGTTCGAGCTCGTCGAGGACCAGCCGCTTGAGCCGGTGGCGGGCGATGAAGTTGCTGTACGTCGTCAGCCACGCCACGGCGTGATTGAACAGGCGTGCGTTGCCCGGCGCGTACCGCGCGGTGTCGAGCAGCAGCCGTTCGAGGTCCGGGCTGGTGCGGCTCGCGCGGGTGCCGAAGAGGATGCCGGCACGGGACCACCGGGCCAGGGTTGAGTGGGGTGTTTGCTTGCTCATGGCTTTCCGATCAGGTCGATAAGCAGGGCGCGTTCGTCGTCGTAAGACGCGTCGTCGTGAGCGGCCATGGCGCATCAGGTGGCTTGAAGGGCCCGCAAAACGAGTTCGCGGCCTAAATTTGGCATAGTATTAATATACCTATCGGTCGGGCAGAATGCTAGGATAAACCCAGTCGATGAGGTCGAAGGAGGTGGGGGAGGCCGTCGTGCTGTCTTTTGTGACCCCGGTGGAACCTGG
>JALZVY010000033.1 GCA_023300125.1 Phycisphaera sp. | reverse complement strand
GGCGGTGACGGGGTTTGGTTTGTTGGCTGGTGTGGAAGAGCGGGGCGGGGGTGGCGGCGGGGTGTCAGGCGTCTTGGAAGAGGTTGGTGTAAGCCCGGTAAATGAAGCGGCGGTTGCGTTTTTGGCCGGTGAACTCTTCGAGCACCCCATTTTCGGTAAGCCGGGACACCAGGTCGTTGGCGGCGGGGTAGGTGGTGCCGATGAGGGCCTGGATTTCTTTCACCGACACGATGGGGTTGAGATACAGGTGTTCCAGTGTGCGGTGGCCATTGCCCGCCGCGCGGCCGAGTTTTTCGGTCATGAGGTCGCGGTGTTTTTCGCGGAGGTTCAGAATCAGGCGGGCGGTTTCGGTGGCCTGTTGGCTGACCTGGTACACGCCTTCGAGGAAGAAGGTGAGCCAGGCTTCCCAGTCGCCGCGGTCGCGGACAGATTGGAGGAGGTCGTAGTAGGTCTGGCGGTTTTGCTTGAAGTAGTGCGAGAGGTAGAGCACGGGCTTGACCAGGACTTCGCGCTCGCAGAGCAGGAGCGTCATGAGCAGGCGGCCCACGCGGCCGTTGCCGTCGAGGAAGGGGTGGATGGTTTCGAACTGGGCGTGGGCCATGCCGATCTTGATCAGCAGCGGCAGGTCGGTTTCGGCGTGGATGAACTTTTCGAGCTCGCCCAGCACGCGGGGCACCTCGTGCGGAGGCGGGGGGACGAAGGTGGCCTGGTTCAGGGTGCAGCCGCCGGGGCCGATCCAGTTCTGCGTGGTGCGTATGTGACCGGGCGAGAGCTGTTCGCCACGGACGCCTGCGAGCAGACGCTCGTGGATTTCACGGATGAGGCGGACGGAGACGGGGAGGGTGGCAAGTCGGCCGAGGCCGTGGTTGAATGCGTTGATGTAGTTGACGACTTCGTCGACGTCTTGGGGCGCGTCCGCGGCAAGGATTTTGGCTTCAGCAGCGAGCACGTCGTTGAGGGAACTCTGCGTGCCTTCGATCTGGCTGGAGAGCACGGCCTCCTTCCTGACGTACATGTAGACGAAGAGGTCGGGGTGCGGCAGGGTCAGGATTGAGCCGTCAAGACGTCCCAAGGCTCGGTCGGCCTTGGAGAGCAGGCTTTGGAGAGGACCGCCCAGGTCGATCGGCGGGTCGGGGGGCAGGGACGCCGGAATGAAGGCCCGATACCCGGTGGGTTGGCTGATGTAGGTACCGCTACGGGAGGAGGTTGGACGAGAATCGGCCATGGCGTCTCCGCTATGAAAGGATCGGAATTACAAGGGGGCGAGTGGCGCGCCTTAGTAAGCGATGGCTTTATTATAGCGGCAAAGGGTGAGGCTTAGTGAAGGCTGGCTTTCTTTGTATCGGGAGGCTGCGGGAACTCATGGCGGAGGCTCTTGGGGTGGCGCCTTGCGAAAACCCCTTGCGAAAACCTTGACATGGGCCCCAGAGGTTGCTTGAAGGCTTTTAAAGTCTGTTTGGCGTGGTTGTCGGCCAGGGGTGGGGTGGTGGGTGAGGTTGCGGTCACGCGCTGGATTCCCGCCTGCGCGGGAATGACGGAGGGGGGGCGTGGGGTTTGCGGCAGGTTTTGAGAGGCTGCATCGTCTTTTTCGTCATCCCCGCGCAGGCGGGGATCCAGCGCGCATGGGCGTCGTGGGGTGGGGCGCGGATGGTGTGGCCCGTTTCAGTGGACTGTGGCGCGAGGCTAGCGCTTGGGCATGCAGGAATGACGGACGGACTGCTAGAGGATGCTGGGGTAGAGGTCGGTCCAGTTGGGGTTTTGGTCTTCGATGAGTTTGAGTTTCCACGCGCGGTTCCAGTTTTTGATTCGCTTTTCGCGCGCGATGGCGTGCTCCATGGTGGCGTGAAGTTCGTAGAAGATCAGAAGGTGGACCTGGTGCTCGCGGGTGAAGCCTTCGGTGACGTCGTTGCGGTGCTGCCAGATGCGTTGGGGGAGGTTGCTGGTGACGCCGGTGTAGAGGGTGCCGTTTCGCTGGCTGGCGAGAAGGTAGACGGCGGGTTGTTTCACGAGAGGTAGGGCGAAAGGGTGGTGGGTGGCTTACGGGGACGCGCTGGATTCCCGCCTGCGCGGGAATGACGGATTGGCCGCCGCTTGCGGATTTTTAAAGGCTAGCGGCTAGCGGCTAACGGCTGGCGGCGGCGTCTTCGACGCCAAACCAAGCTTAGAGCCAACACCAAGGAGAAGAAGCCTGCTGGGTACAAGAGGCTGAAGGCGAAAGTCCAGACCGTGCGACCGTTCGGCCACGCGATGTGGCGAAAGTAAAATGCGCCGGATGAACCGAAGCCGTTGATCGTCGGGTTGTTCGGTGAGGGCCCGATGATGAGAATGCTCCCGGTGTAGGGGCCGTAGCTCGCGTCGTTGAAGCAGAGCGCATGGGCTGTCCAGAAATCGCCTGAAACCCCGGCGTGGAAGCTGTTGGTGAGGCTAATGAACCGATGGGGTGGATGATTTGTGGTCGCACCCGTTGTCCTAGCGACGGCATCGCTAGCGCGTTGAAGCGGCCACAAAAAACCCCGGCGCTGGGGCCGGGGTTTTGGTGGGGTTGACGTGTGGGTTGCTGCTTGCGTCTTGCTAACGGCTAGCGCCTAACCGCTAACGGCTGGCGGCTTCGCCGCCGCGGCCGCTCACTCCCACTCAATCGTGGCCGGCGGCTTGCTGCTGATGTCGTAGCAGACGCGGTTGACGCCGCGGACTTCGTTGATGATGCGGTTGCTGATGGTGGCGAGGACGTCGTAGGGGATGCGGGCCCAGTCGGCGGTCATGAAGTCTTGGCTTTCGACGGCGCGGATGGCGATGACTTGTTCGTGGGTGCGGCCGTCGCCCATGACGCCGACGGCTTTGACGGGCAGGAGGACGGCGAAGACCTGGGCGGTTTTTTCGTATTGCCCGCTGCTGACGATTTCTTCGAGCAGGATTTCGTCGGCGTCGCGAACCAGTTCGAGCTGGGCTTTGTTGACTTCGCCCAGCACGCGGACGGCGAGGCCTGGGCCGGGGAAGGGGTGGCGCCAGACCATGGCGTGGGGGAGGCCGAGCACTTCGCCGAGTTTGCGGACTTCGTCTTTGAAGAGGTTGCGTAGGGGTTCGATGAGGTCGAAGCCGAGCTGTTCGGGCAGGCCGCCGACGTTGTGGTGGAGTTTGATGTTGGCGGCGGTGCCGGCGTAGCCTTGGCCGCTTTCGATGACGTCGGGGTAGAGGGTGCCTTGGGCGAGGTATTTGATCTGGGTGCTTTTCCCCTTTTTACCCTGAGCGAACTCGCTTTTGATCTGGTCGGCGGTTTCTTTGAAGACGGTGATGAAGCGGTGCCCGATGAGGGTGCGCTTTTTCTGGGGGTCGGTGACGCCGGCGAGGTCGTCGAGGAAGGCTTTTTCGGCGTCGATGACGCGGAGGTCGAGGTCGAAGTGGTCGCGGAAGGTGGTTTCGACGAAGGCGCGTTCGCCTTTTCGAAGCAGCCCGTTGTCGACGAAGATGCAGGTGAGTTGTTTGCCGATGCTTTTGGCGAGCATGGCGGCGACGACGGAGGAGTCGACGCCGCCGCTGAGGCCGAGGATGACGTGGTCGTCGCCGACCTGGGCTTTGATGCGTGTGCTTTCGCTGGCCATGAAGTCGGCCATGGTCCATTGGCCGTTGCATCCGCAGATGTCGAAGAGGAAGTTGTTGAGGATGTCCCCGCCGTGGGGGGTGTGGGTGACTTCGGGGTGGAATTGCACGCCGTGGAAGGGTTTGGTTTTGTGGCGGACGCCGGCGTAGGGGCAGGTGGGGGTGGTGGCGGTGGCGATGAAGTCGGGGCCGAGGTTTTCGACTTGGTCGCCGTGGCTCATCCAGACGCTGGTTTGGTCGGGCAGGCCTTTGAAGAGGCCGTCGGTGTTCTCGTTGATGTCGATTTGGGCGCGGCCGTATTCGCGCTCTTGGGCGCCGGCGACGTTGCCGCCCAGGAGCTGGGTGGCGACTTGCATGCCGTAGCAGATGCCCAACACGGGGACGCCGAGGTCGAAGAGGCGGGGGTCGGGCTTGGGGGCGTTGTCGTCGTGGACGCTGCTGGGCCCGCCGGAGAGGATGATGCCCGTGGGGTTTAGTTTCTTGAGCTGTTCGAGGGTGACGTTGGGGCCCACGAGCACGCTGTAGACGCCGGCGTCGCGGACGCGGCGGGCGATGAGCTGGACGTATTGGGAGCCGAAGTCGAGAATGGGCACGACTTCGGTGACGCCGGCGGGGACGGTGAAGACGTCGTCGGAGATGGCGTTGGGGTCGGCGGAGGGGCTGTGGGCGGCCATGGATTGGCTTTCGGAGGGGCGTGTGGAGGGGGCGTGTGGGGGCCGTGTGGGGGGCCGGGCAGGCGAAACGGGGAATCGGGGAGTTTACTGGACCAAGCGAACGGTGTTTAGACTGGGGGGATGCGGGTTTGGATGATGTTTTGGGTGGTGGTGGGGTGGCTGGCGGGCCCGGCGGCGGTGGCTGTGGCGTTTCCGGTGCTGGGCGAGCGGGAGAAGGCCCAAGTGGTCACGGCGGTGGACGGCGAGCGGCCCGATGAGCCGGCGCTGTATCCGCTTTTGCTGAACATGCGGCAGTGGACGGCCCAGGATGTGGCGGGGTTGCTGTCTTTTGAAGAGGGGCCGCGCGGTGGGCCGTATGCGGGCTGGGGGCATGTGTTGGAGGATCCCGAAGGGTTGCGCGGGCAGCCGGTGCCGTTGCAGGCGCGCTTTGCCGGGCGGGTGCGGGAGGTGAAGCTGCTGCGCGGCGGGCCGTGGGGGCGGTCGGTGACCGAGTGGGGGCTGGTGGCGGACGGGCCGAAGGACGCCGCGGGGCGGGTGGCGGTGGTCTATTTCCCCGGTGAGGTGGAGCG
>JALZVY010000032.1 GCA_023300125.1 Phycisphaera sp. | reverse complement strand
CGCCAATCAGAATTGGCGGAGAAAGCGCACATCGCCCTCATACAACCACCGGATGTCCGCGATGTTGTGCTTGCGCATGGTCAGGCGTTCGATGCCCAGCCCAAAGGCGAAGCCGGTCCATTCTTCGGGGTCGTAGCCCACGGCTTCGAACACCGCGGGGTCGATCATGCCGCAGCCGCCGACTTCCATCCACTCCAGGCCCTTGCCCAGGTCCATCTTCACGTACAGCTCGGCGCTGGGTTCGGTGAAGGGGAAGTAGCTGGGGACGAGTTTGACCTCGGCGTCGGCGCCGAAATACGCCTTGGCAAACTGGATCAGGGTGGTCTTGAGGTCGACCATCGTCACGTTCTTGTCGACGTACAGCCCCTCGATCTGGTGGAACATCGAGCTGTGCGTCGCGTCGTGCTCGTCGGGTCGGTACACCCGGCCCGTCGAGATGATCCGCACCGGCGGTTTCACGTTCTCCATCACGCGGATCTGCACGGTGGAGGTTTGGCTGCGCAAAAGCGGTGGGCTGCCGGCCGCACCCGCGGGCTGCTGGATATAGAAGTTGTCCCGCGGGTCGCGCGCCGGGTGGGTCTGGGGGATGTTCAGGGCCACGAAGTTGTGGTGGTCGTCTTCGGCCTCGGGGCCGGTCTCCACGTCGAAGCCCATGCGGGCAAACACCTCGGTCAGCTCGTCGATGGTCTGGGTGATCACGTGGCGCCGGCCCAAGGGCACGCCATCGCCGGGCAGGGTCACATCCACCGCCGGGCCCGCAGCGGCCTTGGCCCCCGATGAACCCGCGGCGCCTGCGCCACCCAGCTCTGCGGAGCGGGCGGCAAAGGCGGCCTCGACCTTGGCCCGCACGGCGTTGGCGCCCTGGCCAAAGGCCTTGCGCTGATCACCGGGCACGTCCTTGATCAGGCCCATGAGCCCCTTCACCGCCCCCTTGCTGCCCAGGTAGGTGATGCGGAAGGCCTCCAGCCCCGCGGCGTCGGACACCGCAGACAGGTCGGCCTGGGCCTTGGCTTCAAGTTCGTCGATTCGTTCGAGCATCCGCACAATCTAACGGCTGGCGAGGATTCATTAACACAAGCCCCCGCGCCGCCCTGTTTCGTCGGGTCAAAACCCCGACCCGCGGAGCGACAACGCCCCCCCCGCGGCCCGTTTTCAAGCCCCGCATCACTGAGAGGCCCGGGCCCAGGGGCCGATAATGCAGCAGGCCGGTTCAACAGCCCCTCCGCGGGCGATCAACAGTAAACCCCGGTGTTTTCCACCCTTGCGTCAGGCCTTGACGTTCGGGCACCATTCGGTTAACTTCAACCGAACAAGTTCTCGTTTTGACGTTCATGGCTCAGGAGCCAAGTGGACGAAAGGAAGCAGTGAAGCCCCCAAACCCCCAGATATGGGGGTGCGTCGGGCAGCCTCCACAAGATCTTCGGGTTGCCCAGGCATCCCAGATCGAACCGGCGTTTTTCCGCTTTTTGCGGATCCACGCCCCTGGAAGCCTTCATCGCACCCGCCTTGCGGCGAGAAAGCCCTGCACCATGCCCCATCACGCCTCTGTCCTCACGATGACCCCCACCCCACTGGTTCTGCTTGGCCCCGGAGGAGACTTCGTCCAGGGCCTGAACGTCAAGGGCACCGCCCTCACGCGGGCCCGGGGAACGGCATCGACCCACGGGGCCCAGGCCGAGGGTGATTCCTCGGGCGCCCCGGGCTATCAACGCCCCCAAGCCAACCGCGAAGACGCGGCCATGGCCGCCGCCGAACAAGACCACGCCAGCCCCCAGGGCGTGCAGCGCGACGCAGACGCCTTCGACACCTCGGGCCCCCTCACCCCCAAGACCCATCAAACCTACGGCCCCGACGGCCGCGTGCGTGTTCCGGATCGGGTGTCGGTGCTGTCGGCCGCCGCCGCGTGGCTAGAGATGCAGTCGCTAAGCCTCAGCGACATCGGCCACGACCACGAGCAGCACCGGCGAGCGATCTTGGCGGCCATCGTGCCCGCGGCGGATTCGCCCCGCGCCGCCGCCAAGCGTCCTGCCCTGACCGTGTCCCCGCTGGCCGCTCGGCTGATCGACGCGGTGCTGCCCCCCGCCTTTGCGGCCTCGAAGGCGGGTTTGGCCTCGACCCACACGTCCATTCAATCGCCGGCCCAGCCTTCCAACCCCAAGGCCGCGACCGATTCCTTAATCTCGTTCCCCGCGACAACAGGCCCCGCGGCTGCGTCGTCTTCCTCGCCACTCCCAACTCACCAGAGTGCCACCTATGAACCTGACCCCCAAACAGCTCCGCATTCTGAATCGCATCCGCGAGACGCGTCTGACACGCGGCTATTCGCCGACGATGCAGGAGCTCGCCGACGAGCTGGGCGTCTCCAAAGTCACCGTCTTCGAGCACGTCGAAGCGCTGATCAAAAAAGGGGCTCTCAAACGGCAGGCCAACAAAGCCCGCTCTTTGGAAGTGTCGCCTGACCTGGACCTGCCCGACGAAAAGGCCAACACCAAGCTTCCCCTGCTCGGCTCGATTGCCGCGGGCTCGCCCATCGAAGCCGTCGAAACGCGTGAGCACCTGGACCTGGCGGAGCTGTTCGCCCCCAGCAAAGGCACCGTGGGAGGCAACACCTTTGTGCTCAAGGTCCGCGGCGATTCCATGATCGATGAACAAATCTGCGACGGCGACTTTGTGGTGTGCGAGAAACGCAACGCCGCCCGCAACGGGCAAACCGTCGTGGCCTTGCTAGACACCGGCGAAGCCACGCTGAAAAAGATGTACAAAGAGCGGGACGGGCGCATCCGCCTGCAACCGGCCAACGACAAATACGAGCCGCGCTACTGCCGCCCCGACGAGCTGCAGATCCAGGGCGTCTGCATCGGCGTGGTGCGAACGTACTGATTCTGCGACGCGCGGCCGCGTGACGGCCCGCACAACAGGCAAAACCGAAGCACGCGGGCTGGACTGTAAAAAGCCGCGCGAGGGGACCGCGCCATGGGAACGGCGTGACGGGCTTCGCGCGATAGGCGTCGTGTGATGGGAGCCGCGCCACGGGGCCCACGCGATGGTTGCCGCGCGATGGGGCCCGCGTGATGGTTGCCGCGCGATGGGGCCCGCGTGATGGGCCCCAGCCCCCACACACCGCCACTGTTTGCCGCAGCCAAGATGGCGCAACCAAGATGCCGCGGACATGGCGGCCCAACCACACCTCTCCCTGCGTGCCCACGCTCGTCGTCCCCTGCCCACGCCCACCCCCTTAAACTCCCGTCCGTGACACGCACCTACGGCATCATCGCGGGCTCAGGCCAACTGCCGCTGCTCACCGCCCGGGGCATGCGGGCGGCGGGCCACCGCGTGGTGGCGGTGGGGTTTGCCGGTCAATTCGACCCCGAGCTGCCATCGCTGTGCGACCGCTTCGACCCGGTGGGGGTGCTGCGCATCGGCGAGTGGTCGCGCAAGCTGCGCCGCATGGGCGCCACCGACGCGGTCATGGTCGGGGCGGTGGACAAGTCCAAACTCATGTATCAAAAGTGGTGGCGGCGGCTGCTGGTCATGCGGCCCGACTGGCGCGTCGCCAAGCTGTGGTTCCGCACCCTGCGCCACGACAAGCGCAGCCAAACCCTTCTCACCGCCGTTGCCGCCGAGCTGGCCGCCACCGGAGTCCAACTCATCGACAGCACCCAGCACATCCCCGAACACCTGGCCACACCCGGTGTGATGACCACCCGCACCCCCACCGACGAGCAGAAGGCCGACCAAGCCTTCGGCTGGCCGGTGCTCATGCAGATGAACACCCTAGAGATCGGCCAGGCCATCGCCGTGCGCGACCGCGACGTCATCGCCGTGGAAGCAGTCGAGGGCACCGACGCCATGATCGCCCGCGCCGGCGGGCTGTCCCGCGGCGGCGGGTGGACGCTGCTCAAAGGCGCCGGCGACACCAAAGACCTGCGCTTCGACGTGCCCACCGTTGGTGTGAAGACCATCGACAACCTCAAGGCCGCGGGGGCCGGGGCCTTGTTTTTGGACGCCGGGCGGGTGATTTTGGTCAACCGCGACCAGGTCATCGCCGCGGCCGACGCCGCGGGCATCGCCCTGATCGGGGTGTAAGCCCCCCGCCCGCCCCAGGCATCCCTGGGGCATCCCTAGAGCACCTTCCACAACCCAACCCCGGGCCGCCAATCTGCCGATAGTTCCCAGACGCGGCTCCACCGCCCGCGGCAGCGTTGCCGCGTGGGCGCAAGCGGGCGTGCGCTTCCGACCCCTAGCCGATCCACCAGCCGCCGCCATGAACAACGCCACCCACGCGAAACCGAGCCGCACCCCACGTCCACGTGCGCTCTGGATCGCCGCCGCCGCCTTGCTGCTGCTCGTGACCGCCGCGGGCCTGCTCGCGACCAAGCGTCAGCAGCTCAAAACCGCCGTGATCATGTGGCGCATGGGCCCGCCCCCCACCGGGCAAGTTTTTGCCCCGGGCCAAACCCCCACCGACCAAGGGGTCCGCGTCCACGCCGGCGACCACGCCCTTGCCCAAGGCGGATCCCAGCTCTACTTCAGCCCGTGGAACTGGGCCTTCACAAACGGCGCCGCAGTCAGCAACACTCCCGGGGCCTATTTCAAAATCAGCTTCACCGGCCAGCGTCTGGTCGCCAGCTTCAACACCGACTGGCTCCGTGCCGCGGGCTACCCCGGGTCGTCTTATCCCGTGGTCACCACCTTCGTCGACGGCGGGCCTGCCAACCGCCAAGCCCTGGGCCCCAACCGCTCAGAGCTGAACCTGCTCGAAGGCCTGGACCTCAACCCCGATCCCCAACACGTTCACAGCGCGGTGGTGCATTTCAGCGCCACCCACTTCGACCACGGCGACCGCTGGACCACCCCGGTTGCGGCGCTGCGTTTGACCGGCTTGGCCCTGGCCCCGGGCGCCACCCTCGCCACCCCCGCAGTCCGCCCCAACCGGCTGCTGGTCTACGGCGATTCACACGGCGAGGGCGTCGAGCTCACCCAATCCGGATCGTTGACCGCCCACCAAGATGCCTGCCGCGCGTTCCCCCAACTGCTGGCCCAGGCCTGGGACGCCGAGGTCGGGGTCGTGGCCTACGGCGGCGCGGGTTACATCGAACCCGTGGTCGAGGCCAACCTCCCGGGTGCAATCGACACGTGGGATCAGGTCTGGAACAAGGTGTCGCGCCTGTCCGACCAAGGGCTCTTGATCCCCGCACCCGACGCGGTGCTCTCTGCCCTGGGCGACAACGACCCCGACCACGCAGACGTGAGCCGCGCCGTGACCACCCTGGCCCACGCTTGGCGCAGCGCCGCGCCCGTGGCGGAGCTTCTCTTTGCCCTGCCCCCCAACCAGGGCGCCGACGGCCTGCGGCAGCGCCTGCTCACAGGCCTGGCAGACATCACCGACGCAAACCTGCGGGTTCTGGACCCAGGACAAAACCTCCTGGCCCAAAGCGCTTTGTCCTTCGGCAACCACCTCAATGCCGACGGCCAGGCCGCATACGCCCAGGCCCTGCTCGATGCGTACGCAAACCCGCGGGAAGAATAAGGCGGTGTTCCCACCGCTACATCTTCGACGCAGTAAAGCTCGCCCCGTCCGTGTCGCGGTCCCAGCGCCACGCCGGGCCGCAGCGGGCCTGGTAGTCCTGCCACAAATCAAACCAGTACGCCAAAAACTGAAACGGGGCGTAGCGGCCGTAGTGGACAGAAATGGTTTTCTCTAAGCGTTTGAGCCCCGCCGCATCGCTGGCCTTGGGGCGGGTGAGCTTGTGGGTGTTGCAAAAATGCCGGTAGGTCTCGGTGTCGATGGCCAGCCGGTCATACACCCCCACGAGGTGGCACAGATTGCCCGCGGCATAAGGGCCGATGCCGTAGAGGCTGCGAAAACCCTCAAACAGCTCGTCGCTGGTGCGCCCAGGGGTTTCAAACCACGCCAGGTCCACCGAGCCGGCCAACACGTCGCGGGCCAGGCGAACAATGCGCTGGGCCCGGTAGCCCACGCGGCAACGCTCTTTGAGCCGCGCTTCGCCAAAGTCGGCCAGCTGCTCGGGCGTGGGGAAGCCGCCGTGGCCCACGTGCTCGACCATCAGCCGGTTCATCGAAATGGTGTTGGGCCAGGTGACGTTGCACGAGGTGATGGTTTTGACCACGTCTTCAAACAGCGTGGGCGAGCGGTACATGCGGTCGAAGCGCTGGGTCTTCGCCACCGCATGCGCTGCGTGCCACGCGCTGAGGTCTTCGTCCAAACGCAGCATGCGCCGCAGCTGATTTTTGAGCGCCCCGTGGTCGGCCCGCGGCACCGTCCGGTGGCAGGCCGCGACCAACACCCCATCGGCCCGCTGGCGCACCACGACTTTCACCACCCGCCCACCGGCGGTGCGCAGCGGCCGATGCAGGGCTTGCGTCGCCACGTCCCACCGGTTGGGCGGCAGCACGAAATAGCCGTAGCTACACACCGCCCGCGGCAGGTTAAATCGCGGAGGCGGGCGCAGGGTGAGGGTGGTCATCGGCTCGGCCCTCGGGGCCGTCAACAGGCTTTGGGCCCGTTGCGCAGGCGATCAAGACGCGTGAAAATTCTCGACATTGACCCCGCTGGGCGCCAGCCGCTTGTCGATGGGGAACATCAACTCGGCGATGTTGCGGCACAAGCGGTCGCCGAAGTGGCGGTAGTGCTCGTAGTTCGCGTTGATGGAGTCGAACACCTCTTCGATGCTCTGCTCACCCTGGGCGTAAAACACCGGGTCGTCGCGCAGCACGCGTTCGATCTCGTCGCGGTTCCATTCCATGTGGTACTGGAAACCGTAGGTGTTCAGCCCCACCTTGAACGCCTGGCATTTGCACCGGGCGCTGCCGCTCAGCGGGATGGGCGTGCCCCCTGGCGGGGCCTTCTTCACTTCTTGGCCGTGGGCGTGAAAAGGCGTGGTCTTCCAGGGCACCCCCAGATGTAGGGGGTCGGTGCTGCCAAAAAAGGTGCTGTTCACCGGGTGAAAACCGATCTCGGCCTTACCCTCCATCGGGCCCACTTCGCCGCCCAGCGCATGGGCGATCAGCTGCGCCCCCAGGCAGATGCCCAGCACCGGCAGGTCCGCTTCGTGGGCTTTTTTAAGCAGAGCCAGCTCGTCGTCCATCCAAGGGTGGTCGCCGGCCTGGTCCACGTTCATGGGACCGCCCATCGAGATCACCCCATCGATGCCGCGCAGGTCCCCCGGCACGGGCACACGCTCATGCAGCTGCACGACGCGCAGCTTGTGGCCGTTGTCGTTGAGGATGCGCCCCAGCCGGGCAGAGGTTTCGAGCGGGTGATGTTCGAGCACGAGAATGGCCATTGGCGGAGGTTACCGCGCACGGGGTCGGTGCCGCACCCCATGGGGTCTGCTTGTATCTGCATGCCCACTGACAGCGGTACACTTCACGGGGATCCTGCGGGTTGCCTGTGCCCCGCCTGCGCCACGCCGACACCCCACCGACACCCCGTCCTGGACGCTCTTATGGCCCGTCACCCCTTGACCTTGGTGCTCAACCGCGGCGGCCTGGCCGGGCTGGTGGCCACCGCCTCGGCCCTGGCGGCCCCCGAAGAGCCGCGGGTGGGGCTGGTCTTTGTCGACGACGGACGCGACACCACCGCGGTGCGGCGCGAGGCGGTGCGCAGGCAAGCAGATTTCTTCGGCCTCACTCGCCTCGACGAGCTATCTCTGCCAGGCCTGTTTTCAGGCCCTGGCGCGGCGGGAAGCCGGCCCCGGCTGGCCGCTGCCCGGCTGTTGATCGAGGCTCTGGCCCACGCAGGGCTGAAAAAAGCCGACACCCTGGTGTGGCCCGTGGCCTGCAACGCCCGGCCCGACGCGGTGTCGCGGGCGACCGAAACCCAACTGGTGGCCGAACAACTCGCGGATCTTGAAGACCCCCTTCCCGGGGAACCGGGGGTCAACCCGCGGCTGTTCGCCCCTCTGCTGAGCTACACCGACGCCCAGGTGGTGGAACTGGGCCGCGGATACGGCGCCCCGTTCGCCTTGGCCCAAAGCTGTGAGCAGGCGGGGATCGGCCTGGCGGGCAACCCCGACACGCCGCCATGCCTCATGTGCCCGCCCTGCCGCCGCCGGGCGGCGGCCTTCCGCACCGCCGGCGTGGCCGACCTGCAGCCCGCCACACACTAAGCGGGCTTGGCGGCTGGCGACATCCAAGCCGCATTAACGCTCAACCCACATCACTTCGCGGTTTCGTCGGTTCGCTCGGCAGCGCCTTGGCCGCGTGCACGCTCACCGCGCGGGCCCTGCCCCCGCGCCGCCTCGCCCTGCCGCCCGTGCCGACGCTCACGATCCCGTGCGGCGCCGTGCGGCGCCGGGCTGGCTTCGAGATCGGCCAGGCGTTTTTCAATCATCGCCCCGCGCTGGGCTTCATCAGTGCTCAACCGGGCTTCCATCTGCGACAATTTTTCGCGCAGCGCCGCGAGTTCCACCCGGCGTACGTCTTGCCGCACCACAAAATGCTCTTCCAGCGTCGACCGCAGCGCCGCCCGCGCCGCGTCGACACCCGCGTCGCCTTGGGGCAGTACGGCCAAGGCCCGCGCTTGCCGCTTGCTGAGGTTTTCCAAGCGGATGTCTTTCACCCGCAGGGCGTACACCTCGGGCCGCGACTCTTTGAGTTTGAGCATGTAGCTCACCCGCGGAAAGCGGCGGCTCACCGCGCGGCGCAGGTGTTCGGGCCGCTGGACCCGCATCATCGCGATATTGGGCGCGATGGCGGGATCCAGCTCGATCATCAACGCGAGCGCGTCTTCCACCTGCTCTTCGGTCAACGTCATGGGCTCGGGAACGGAGTCAGAGCCGGAGCCGAGGCCGGGGCCGGGGCCGGGGCCACCACGGCCGTTCTTGCCCGCACGGCGTTCGCCACGCGGTTCGCGATCATCCCCACGTTCAGCGCCGCGTTCAGCGCCGCGTCGCGCACCACGGTCCTCGGCGCCTTGGGCCTCGGACGCGGAACCACCATGCTCGGCACCGGTGGCCAAGGGGGCTTGGTTCACCAAGAGCACGCCCGCGGCCAGGGTCGCGGCGATGAACAGAGTGGTGCGTTGCGGGGTCATAAATCCGATTTCCTGGAGATTCCGGGCACAGGCTAGAAGAGCCACGCGCTGTCATCGGCAGCCTCAAACGCGACCTCCCAATCAATCGCGCGGTCGATGCCATCAAGCCCCGACCCCGACCACAGATCTGCGTCGGCCACCGCGGCCAAGCGTTCGCCGGGCAAGGCCGCCGGGTCCGCCGCGCCGTCGCCAGACGAAGGCGCCTGCGCCAGCCGGCGATCGATCGTGTCGAAAGGCTCCAGCAACTCCGCGGCATCGGGAGCAAGCTCCAGACCCGACGCGAGGCTGTCGCCCCCCATGGTCTGAGCAGGCGTGGAGAGCGCGTCACGGCTTGCCACCGGGCGATTGACCGCCGGTTGATCGCCCGCGACGCCCATCCACCACGCGCCCCCGGCAATCGCCACCAATGCGGCCGCCGCGATCCCCCGCCGCCACGTGCCGCGGTCAAATCCGATGCGCCCCACCGGAGCAGATACGGGCAAGTATTTGCGGGTGGCCTCTAGCACCGCGTCGATCAGCCCCGCAGGCGCGTCCGTGCCGACCAATGCGCGATCCAGCTGAGCCACGGTGTCCGAGCCCGCGGCGGCCACGTGCTCGGCGGTGGCCGCAAGCACCGCGTCCGCCAAACCCGCAGGCGCGGCAGGGGGAGCCAAGGCCTGATCCAGATTTGCCACCCACTGGCTCTCCGCCTGGTTCACCACCGCATCGGGCAGGTGCTTGCCGGTGGCATCGACCACCGCATCCACCAGCCCCTCAGGCGGCTGCGCCGGGCCCAGCACCGCGTCGAGCTGCGCCAACAGGCGCTGCTCATCAGGCGTCCACGCCGGCTCGGAAGCGCCGTGGGACGCAGCATCCTCACCGCGAAGCGGCAGGCCATGCGGACTCGGATCGTGGGGAGGCAAATGGGACACGGGTTCAGAGCGAAGGTTCAAGAGAACGGGGCAAGATCAGGGAACGTTTTAGTCTGGCAGCCCATCCGGGGCTTGGGGGTTCTACTGGGCCGCGGCCAGTTTGCGGAGCTTGCCCAAGGCCCGGTGGCCACGCGCAAGCACGGTGCCCAGCGGCTCGCCAAGGGTCTCGGCGATTTCTTTGAAAGTCAGCTGCGCGGTGTGTCGCAGATGCAGCACCGTGCGGTCGGCTTCGGGCAGCGTGGCCACGACTTCGCGCAGCCAAGCCAGTTCTTCTTCACGGGACACGGCCTGGGCAGGGTCTTCCCCCGGGGCCCCAGACCGATTATCGGGCGCCGATCGGGGCGTTAGAGGCGCCCCCCCGCCAGCCGTGGTCGCGGAAAAATCGGTGGGTTTCGCCTGGCGTTTGCGTCGCCGCATCTCGTCACGCAGAGCATTCATGGCCACGCGGAAGAGCCAGGGTTCAAATCTCCCGTGCTCTTGATAACCTCCGGGGCCGGGTTTGAGCTGCTGCACCAATTTCATAAACGTTTGCTGAGTAATTTCTTCTGCTAGTTCCGGGTCGCGGCATTGGCTCAGCAGCAGCCCATACAGCCGGCCGGTGTAGGCCCTCACCAAAGCTTCCCAGGCAAGGCCGTCACCGTTGGCCGCGCGGTCCAACAAGTCCGGAATGTCGAAATCGTTGTCCGGCATCGTCGTTTCATCGGCAGAACGCGGTTCCACCCACCTTTATTGCGGCCCCCCCACCTCTTGAAACACCATGGCCCCACGGCCTTGGCCGGCCTTATCTTATGGTGTGGGTTCATGTCCTCTGCCTGCCCCCCCCCCCAGCCCCCCGATCCCGCCAAGCCCTTGGACGTCGGCAACGCCTCGGCGGTCGCCCAGACCTTCCGCGCCGCCACCCAGGCCACCCTCGAAGACCCCCGCCGCCGCGGGGCCACGATGCACCTCACCGGGCCCGGGCGCATCTGGGTCACCGGCGACCTGCACGACCACGGCTTGAACTTGCGCCGCATCCTCCGCGCCACCGGGCTGGATAACCCCGTAGGCGGCGGCACCGACCAGGTGCTGCTCCAAGAAGTGATCCACGGCCCAGACCAGATCAACGGCATGGACCTCTCGGTGCGCATGCTCGTCCGCTGCGCCGAGCTCAAACGCCGCTTTCCGCAGCGTGTGGTCGTCTTGCAAAGCAATCACGAACTGGCTCAGCTGCGCGGCGAACGCATCACCAAAGAAGGCGTGAGCGTGGTGGAGGCTTTTGGCAACGGCCTGAACTTCCTCTACGGCGACGAGGCCGAGGATGTCCGCGAGGCCATGCAGGACTACCTCGAAGCCCTGCCCCTGGCCGCGCGCACGCACCCCGCCACCGGCGGCGGCGTGCTGATGACCCACAGCCTGCCGGCGCCCAAGCGCATCGACGAATTCGACAAAGGCGTCCTGGACCGCGACACCACGCCCGAGGACCTCGCGCCCGGCGGATCGGCCTACGACCTGGTGTGGGGGCGCTACCACAACCTCAAGATCACCCAAGAACTGGCGGAAGCCTGGGGCGTGGACGCCATGGTGGTGGGCCACCAGCCCGCCGAAATGGGCTGGGAAGCGGTGGCCCAGAACACACTGATCCTCGCCTCGGACCACGGCCACGGACAAGCCCTGCCCATAGACCCCGAGCAGCGCTACACCCGCGACGAACTGATCCAAGCCCTCGTGCCCCTGGCATCCGTCACCACCGGCTAAGACGCACCGCATTGCTTGCCCACGCGGCACCAGCCGCCTAGAGCGTCAAAACCAAAGCGTTCTCCCATACCCCGCGGCAAGGCGTGCCGCCCCCGCACGGCCCATCTCACTGGAGTCTTCATCATGAAACGTTTCGCCCCATGGCTCATACTCATCGTCGCGACCTGCATGACCCTCGCCGCCTACGCCGGGCCACTGGGCAAAATCCGCCAGGCCGCCCAAAACACCCGCAACGCAGCCGAGACCGCCACCCAGCGCACCGCCGAGTCGGTGGATGCCAACCCCGCAGACCAACACGACGCCCCTCAGCGGTTCACCCGCGCAATCGCGGTCATGCTGCCCACCGAGAGCAACACCGCCCACGGCACCGTGCTGTTTGAGCAAGACGCAGACACGATCCGCGTCACCGCATCGATCGCAGGCCTGGGCGCGGGTACCGCCCACGGCTTTCATCTCCACGAATTTGGCGACATCTCCACACCCGACGGCCAAGGCACCGGCGGGCACTTCAACCCCGACGGGCACGGGCACGCTGGCGACCTGGGCAACTTGCAAGCCGACGACCACGGCAAAGCCACCTTCACCGCAACGTTTAAAGACCTTCCGCTCTACGACGGCCCCCGCGCGATCGTGGGCCGCGGGGTCGTCATCCACGCCCAACCCAACGACGCCGGCCAGCCCACCGGCAACGCCGGGGCCCGCATCGCCCAGGGCGTGATCGGCGTGGCTCGCCCCTAATCACCGCGTAGACCGTGCACGCAGCCCTTACCCCGCCGCCGCGCCGCCCATGCCCACCGCCGCGGCAATGTTCGCCGCGTTAAACAGCGCATGCACCAAAAAGCACGGCAGCAAGCTGCCCGTGCGCTCGTACAGCCAGCCCAGCACCAGCCCCAACACAAACAAGCCCGGCCAGCCGTGCCACGACACCGGCCCGGCGTGGATCAGCGCGAACACTGCCGCGGCCACCAGCACCGTGGTCCAGCGATAACGCCGGCCGAGGGTGTCGATCAGCAACGTCTGCACCAGCCCGCGGAAAACCACTTCTTCCAGCAACGGCCCCACCAACACCGCCACGCCCACCAGCCGCATCACCGCCGCCCAATCCGGCTCGGGGCCCAATTGCTCCAGCAGCGTGTGATTCACCGCCGCCACCTCGGCCCCGCACGCCCGCGCCACCGCCGCCACCGCCGCCAAGGTGGCCCAGGTCAGCAGCGTCCCCACCACAAAGCCCACCAGGCCCACCCCAAGGTCGCGCCCCGGCTTGCGGGGCACCAGCCCCGCAGCCCGCAGCCCGCCCGGGTGGGTCTGCCAGGCCTTGGCCAGAAAAAACACCGCCGAGCCGATCAGCCCCAGCGAAAACATCATCGCCGCGGCCTGCTCCTGGGCAGCCTCAGCGGCCCGCAAACGCATCACCGCCCCGATCACCACCATGCCCGCCAGCCCGGCACCGATCACCCGGTCCGCATGGCTCAGATCCAGGTGCCGCTCGGGGCCGCGGCGCAGCGTCGCAGGCTGCAGCGCACGCGAGCGGATCACCACCGCCACCGCAAACACCAGCCCCCCTAGCAGGACCGCATTCAGCACCGCGGCCCCCATCCCGGGCGCAGCCGCGCTGCCCGCATCAGCCGCCAAATCGGCCAGCATCGGCCGCCACGCCGCACATTCGGTCACAAACAAGTTCATCAATAAAGCTCGGCGGCACCAGAAAGCGTCAGACACACCCCCACAAAGCCCCAGGGCTCTGAAGCGTGATTGCCCCGGGGGTCGGGGGCACCTAAGCTATTCGATTCGCGATTGCCCGCGAAACTGATCACCTGTCCCACGCCCGCTGCGCCGTCGCGAGACCCTCTCGCCCCCGACGCTGCGCCCTGTCCTGCCCCGGGGAGCTTCATGCTCGTTCTGCCGTCATGGTCACCGCATTTCCAGCCCGCCGTCCGCATGAAAGCCCGGGCCAGCCAGCTGGGGGGCCACATCACGCGCCTCGAGCCCGTCGACGATGACGAGCTGCTGCGGGCCGAAGTCAAAGACAACGACACCGTGCACACCGTCACCCTCACCCGTGACGACAAGCACGCGCAGGCCGACTGCACCTGCGACGAACTGGCCAAAGGCCAGTTCTGCCTGCACATCTGGGCAGCGCTCTTGGACCTCAACGCCGACGACAGCGAAGAAGGCCAAGGCGTGGGCGGTGCCTCGATCAACGAACTGTCCAAGCTGCGGCTGCGTCCGCCCAAGGCCCGCAAACGCGACGACGCCTTGCGCCCAGTGCGCACCGCCGAGCCGCGCTGGATCGGCCGGCTCTCACTGCTGCGTTCCTCGTCGCACGAAGACGTCGACGCGGACGAAAGCGTCGACCCCGTCTCGATCTTCCCCACCCAGCGGCAGGTCTGTTACGTCGTTCTGCCTGATCTTTCTCAGCGCCATGGCGGCCTGGTCATCGACCTGCAGCAGCGCACCGCCATCGCCAGCGGATGGAGCAAACCCAAGCCGCTGAAGATCGGCCTGGACACCATCGACAACCTGGCCGACCCCACCGACCGCGAGTTGGTGAGCATGATGCTGGGCGCCACATGGGTCACCCGCCACGAATCCAACCAGGCCCACCGCCTAGACCGCGGCCACAACACCTACCGCATCGCCCCCGGCGCCCAGCGCAGCATCCTGCGCCGCATGATCAGCACCGGCCGTGCGTTCTTGGAACTCGAAGAAGACACCCACATCAACAAAAGCCGCCAGCGCCCCCTGCGCTGGTCCGACGGCCCGGCGCCCTGGAAGCTGTGGCTGATCGGCCGTCCGGGCGCCGGCGAGCTGCTCATCGACGTGCAGCTGCGCCGCGCCGGCAAACGCATCGCCGTCACCGAACCCGACGTGGTCTTGGGCGGGCGCGACGGCCTGGTGATCTTGGGCCGCGCAGTCGAAAATACGCGATCGCGCTACGCCGTGGCCACCGCCGCCCCCTTCGACGACCGCGACGCGTTTCGCTGGGTCGGCCAGTTCCGTGACCACCGCTACGCCGACGACGGACCGGACGAAGGCGAATACATGGACACCGCAGCCCTCGCAGGCGAGGGCGAAGGCGAAGGCGATGCGGAAGGCACCGACGCTTCCGCGGCACCCGACGACAGCGCCGCCACGGTCGGCGTCTCGGCCCTGCGCATCCCCGAAGCGGACATCGAACGCTTCCTCGAACGCCTCTACCTGCTGCCTCAGCTTCCCGAGCTGGACCTGCCCGACGGCCTGGGCCGGGCCGAGCGCATGCTCGACCCCGTGCCTCACCTGGACGTCTACAGCCCCGGCTCGGCCGAAGCCGCCGAACTGCTCACCGGATCGGGCCGCAACAGCCTCGTGGCCCGGGTGAGCTTCGACTACGCAGGCCAGCTCATCAGCCCCGCCCGACGCGGGCGCTTCGTGCCCGCCGCGGTCCGGCCCGTCGAAGGCGCCGAGAACGCCGACACCCCCATCGCCAGCGCCCCCGCCCCCATCGCCGACAACACCTCGGTGGATGACCCGGTAGAAGGCGGCGACGACCAAGCCCCCGACGGCGAGCAGCAGCTGGTCCGCCGCAACCTGCGGGCCGAGCGCGAGTCCATCGCCGCCACCGCGGGTCTGGGTCTGCGCCACACCGCCTCGCCCACCGGCGACGTGCTGCTGGTCTCGCCCAAACAAATGCCCCGGGCCGTGTCCAGCCTGCTCAGCGCCGGCTGGATCGTCTCGGCCGACCAAAAAACCATCCGCGCCGCGGGCCCGCCCGCCCTGTCGATCACCACCGGCATCGATTGGTTCGAATTGCGTGGCGAAGCCACCTACGAGCGTGCCGACGGCACCACCGAAACCCTCACCCTGCCCCAGATCCTCGCCGCCGCGCGTTCGGGCAAGAACATGATCGTCTTGGGCGACGGCACCCAGGCCCTGCTACCCGAGCAGTGGCTCGACGAACACGGCCTTTTGGTGGCCCTGGGCAAAGTCGAAGGCGACCACCTGCGTTTCAAGAGCAGCCAGGCCGCAGTCCTGGACAGCCTGCTCACCGGCCAAGACGAAGCGGCCTTCGACGACCGCTTTGCCGAGGCCCGCGAACGCCTCAAGGCCTTCGACGGCATCAACCCCGCCGACGCCTCGGACGGATTCGGCGGCACCCTGCGCACCTACCAGCGCGAAGGCCTGGGCTGGTTGGACTTCCTGCGCACCTTCGGCATGGGCGGCATCCTGGCCGACGACATGGGCCTGGGCAAAACCGTCCAGGTGCTCGCGATGATGCACGGCCGGGTCAACGGCGACCCCGCCCACTGCGACACCCCACCCCCACCGGCCGAAGGCAAAAAGCAGCAAGCCATCGAGGCCCCCACCAAGCCCTCGCTCATCATCGTGCCCCGCTCGGTCATCTTCAACTGGTTGGACGAAGCGCAGAAGTTCTGCCCCGAACTCAAGGTCATGGCCTACAGCGGCCCAGACCGGGGCGACCTGGTCAAAGACTTCAAAAACCAGCACCTGATCGTCACCAGCTTCGGGCTGATGCGACGCGACATCGACGTGCTAAAAGAAGTTGAATTCGACTACGCCGTGCTCGACGAAGCCCAGGCGATCAAGAACCCCGCCAGCCAAAGCGCCAAAGCCGCGCGTCTGCTGCAAGCCGATCACCGCCTGGCCCTCACCGGCACCCCGGTCGAGAACCACCTGGGCGACCTGTGGTCCATCTTCGAGTTCCTGAACCCAGGCATGCTCGGGGCCAGCGCCCGCTTCAGCGACCTGGTCAAGGCCGCCAGCAGCAACGCCACCGCCCAGCGTCTGGCCGACGGCGACGACGCCGACGCCGCGGCCAACGCCGCCCTAGACGAAGCCGCAGAAATGGGCCCGTTGGACTTCAACCTGCCGGACGCCGACGGGGCCCAGCAGCCCAGCAGCGCCACCCCCGCAGACACCATCGCTCAAGTCGCCCGGGCCCTGCGTCCATTCATCCTGCGGCGCACCAAAAAAGAAGTGCTCAAAGATCTGCCGGCCAAAACCGAACAGACCATCCTCTGCGAAATGGAACCCGCCCAGCGCAAGGTCTACGACCAACTGCGGACCTACTACCGCGGCACGCTCATGCAGCAGATCGACGCGGTGCCCGAAAACGGCGCGGCCCGGGCCGAGTCCGACGATGACGCCGCGGCAGAGCGCGCCGCAGCCGCCGGTGGCGGCAGAGCCACAGGCCGCGGCAACGCCTTCATGGTGCTCGAAGCCCTGCTACGGCTGCGGCAGGCCGCCTGCCACCCTGCGCTTATCGACAAACAAGGCATCGACACCGGCGGCCCGGACGTGCCCTCGGCCAAGCTCGACACCCTCAGCGACATGCTCGCCGACGTCATCGACGGCGGCCAAAAAGCCTTGGTCTTCAGCCAGTTCACCAGCATGCTGGGCCTGGTCCGTAAACGCCTGGACGAGCTGGGCATCCGGTACGCCTACCTCGACGGCCAAACCCGCAACCGCCGAGAGGTGGTGGAACAGTTCCAAGAAGACCCCGATCTTCAGGTCTTCCTCATCAGCCTCAAGGCCGGCGGCGTGGGTCTCAACCTCACCGCCGCGGAATACGTCTTCATCCTCGACCCTTGGTGGAACCCCGCGGTTGAAGCCCAGGCCATCGACCGCACCCACCGCATCGGGCAAACCAAGCCGGTCTTCGCCTACCGCATGATCTGCGAAGACACTGTCGAACAGCGCATCATCGAACTGCAAGCACGCAAGCGCAAGCTCGCCGACGCGATCGTCGGCGGCGAGCAAAACCTGCTGCAATCGCTGACCCGCGATGACCTTGAGCAGTTGCTGTCCTAACGGGCACCCCAAGGCAAACCCCGCCCCCGACCCATGACGGGAAGGATTAGGGAAGACCCTTGCCTATCGAACGTGAACGTGCAACAACACACCTTGCGGGGTGTTGTTGCACGTTCACGTGGCCTGAGCCAGGCCATGACACGGGAATGTTCATTGATTTAACGACAGTTCATCGACCACACAAAAACCTTGTTTTAAGACCGCCAATTGGAAAAAGTTTTCCAACCACAGGAATAAATTACGGGTCCCCCCGCTTCAACTACCAGAGGACGCTGCGATTCAAAAACCTCACGTCCACTGGTTTCAATGAAAACCACGTTTTTGGATCCCCAAGTCTTTCCTTCTTTCTGGTGAATCATCGTGACCAACATCTACGTCGGAAATCTCCTTTACGCCACCACCGACGCTGACCTCGTCGAGTTCTTCAGTCAATGGGGCGAAGTTGAATGCGCCACGTTGATTTTCGACCGCGGCACCGGCCGGCCACGCGGATTCGCCTTTGTAGAAATGCCCGATGCCGGCGAAGCAGCCCACGCCGTGTCCAACGCCCACGGCGCTGAACTCAACGGCCGCCCGCTCACCGTCAACGAGGCTCGCCCGCGCGGAAGCGCCGGCAGCGCCCCTCCCCATGCGATCCTTCGAGCCCACCAGGCCTCCCACGCGTCACCCCAGCACCAAGACGTCCAAGGCGGTGGCAACCGTTCTGCAGCCGTGGCCAACAACCCCGCCCCGCCTGCCGAATACCTCCCGAAAGAGCGCGATCCAAGCTACGCCACGGACCAGCCCAACGAACCGGTCCGTCGCAGCGGCGGTTACACCAATCATCTGTACGAGTAGCCACCGGCATCGCGGCATCGAACAGGCCTGCGGCGCGAACAACCACGCTCACACCGTGGGCACGTGCTCATCGATCTCCAGACCAAAGCCCGACAGCGCCTGAGGCACAAACGGGTGGTCGGTGATCAAACGAAGCCGCCGCAGACCCAGGTCCCGCAAAATCTGCGAGCCGATCCCGTAGTCCAGCGTCGCCCGGCCGCGTGCCGCCGCGTCGTCGGACCCGCCCAGGCGTACGCCGCCGGTGCCGGGCGCCACCGGCCGCGTCGAGGTCTGCAACAAGCCCAGCAAGCCACGCCCCATGCCTTCGTGGCGTAGATACACCACCGCCCCGCAGCCCTGTTTCTGAATCATCCGCATCGACGCGTCCAGCGTGCGGCGGCTTTCGTGCTCGTGGTCACCAAACACGTCGCCCAGCAGGTTCTGCCGGTGCATCCGCACCAGCGTGGGGTCCTCACGCTCAACCACCACGCCATCGGGCCCGGGCATACCCAGCCCCCCGCAAGTCAGTGCCACGTGCGGCATCGGATCCACCTGCGAGCGGTAAGCCGTCAGCGTCCAATCGCCAAAGGCGTTGGTCAGCGGCGCCTGCTCCACCCGCTCGACCAACAGGTCGCGCCGCATGCGGTACTCCACCAGCTCCGCCACACTGCAGCTCTTCAACCCGTGCCGCTGACACAAAGCCTCGAGTTGGTCCCGCCGGGCCATGGTTCCGTCTTCGTTCATCACCTCGATGCCCACCGCCGCGGTCTGCAGCCCCGCCAAGCGACACAGATCCACCATGCCCTCGGTGTGGCCGGTCCGCACCAACACCCCGCCATCGCGCGCCCGCAGCGGCTGAATGTGACCGGGCCGGTCCAGATCACCGGGCCCCGTCTTCGGGTTGCCCAGCATGCGGATAGTCAGCGCACGGTCCGCCGCGCTCACGCCCGTAGTCAACCCAAACCCCGCCGCCGCGTCGACCGTCAAGGTGTACGCCGTGCCGTTTTGGGTGGTGTTCACCGCCGCTTGCGGTGGAAGGTCCAGGCGGTCACACGTCTCGCCGTCCAAGGCCACAAACAACATGCCCCGCCCCTCCCGCAGCATGAAGTTCACCACCTCGGCGGTGCAATGCTCCGCGGCACACACCAGATCCCCCTCGTTCTCACGGTCCTCGTCGTCGGTGAGAACAATCATCTTCCCCGCGCGGAGGTCATCAAGAACGTCGGGGATGGTGTGCATGGGCAGAGGAGGGGCTTGGGGAACGAGGGCGGAAGGGGCAGGGAACGTTGGGGACGAAGTCTGCGAAGCAGTTAGGAGTTAGCTCTTAGGAGTTAGCAAGACCTCGCGGTCGGCGTTGAGGTGCTCGTTCTTGCTACTTGCTAACTCCTAACGTCTAACTGCTGGCGGCTCCGCCGCCTCCGCCGCCCGGCCCCATGCGCAGCACCGTCCGCGGCGCCAACGAAAAGTCTTGCAGAAGCGACGCCACGTCGTCCACTGTCACCGCCCGCAGCCGCTGCAGCTCGTCATCCAGCGGGGTGTACTCCCCCTGATACGTCCACTGCGTGCCCAGGCCGTGCATGCGACCCGCCGGGCGTTCGCCTTGCAGCGTCGCGCTGGTGGCCAATTTGTTCACCGTCCGCTCCAATTCATCGGGCCGCAGATCACGCTTGGCCGCCACTTGATCCAGCACCCGCGACAGCGCGTCCTCCACGGCCTGGGCCCGCTGTGGATCACAGCTGGCATAGGCCAAAAAGGCCCCGCTGCCATCCTGGGGCATAAAGCTGAAGTCCGCCTCTTCGGCCAACCCCGGATCCACCAGCTCCCAGTACAAGCGCGAGCCCTCGGCATCGCCCAGCACATCCGCCAGCACCCGGGCGGCGTAGCGGCGCGGGTCTTGGGCCGACGGCCCGGGGCACAGCATGCCCAGGTAGTGACGGCTCTGCTTCGCATCGGTCACTGCCCGGGCCCGGGCCGCCGCCGCAGGCACCGCCGTGTCGCGGCTTGCCCCCGTGGGCGACCAGCCTCCACACAGCGCCGCCACCTGCTCGGAAAGCTTCGCAAAGTCGACCTTGCCCGCCGCCGCCACCACAATGTTGTCCGGGCTGTAGCGCTGCTCGAAATAGCCCCGCATCTGGTCAGCGGTTAGGGCGGTCACCGTGTCGGTGGTGCCCAACACCCGGTGCCCCAGCGGGTGAGCGCCAAAGAAATCTTCCAAGAGCGCGTCCTGCAGCCGCCACTCGGGCCGGTCGTCGTACATCCCGATCTCTTCGAGGATGACATTCTTCTCCATGTCGAAATCTTCGACGCGTAGCGAAGGCCGCAGCATGTCGCCCAGCAGGTCGACCGCGCGGTCCAAAAACTCGGGCAGTACGTGGGCGTAATACACCGTCTGCTCATGGCTCGTAAAGGCGTTGTAGTCCGCCCCCAGCTCGTCGAATTCGCGGTTCACGTCGTCGGCGGTCCGCCGCGCCGTGCCCTTGAACATCATGTGCTCTAAAAAGTGCGACACCCCCATCAGTTCCGGGGTTTCATCCCGCGCACCGGTCTTCACGAAAAAACCCACCGCCGCCGTGTGGGCCTCGGGCTGCGTTTCAGCGATCAGGGTCAGCCCGTTGGGCAGCACGGCGTGTTCAAACGTGATGGGCATAAGCGTCCACGCGGGGATGAAAAAGGGCAGGCACGCAAGATCAGACCACTGATCTCAACCCCCGCAGTATCCCGGAAACCCCGCAGGTTTGCGCCCCGCCACCGGCCCACGGCTGGGGTTGGCCCGGGGCCGCAACGGGGGCCTTACCTCTAGAACCCGCCGCGGCGTCATCCAGTCGCCACCCAGGCGCAAATAAAAAGCCGCGACACCTGGGTGCCGCGGCTTAGAAATCACGCGAGGGGTGGCTTTGGGGTCAGGCCTTGGGGTCAGGCCCGGGGTTCAGGCCCGGGGTTAAGCCCCTGGGCTCAGCCCCCGAGCTTGTCCAGCTCGGCCTTGAAGTCGTCTTTGGACGTCATGCCCACAAACTTCTTCACCACCTCACCCTTGTTGAATAGGATGATCGTGGGGATGGCGCTGATGCCAAACTTCATCGACACCTCTTTGTTTCCGTCGGTGTCGACCTTGCCGACCTTCACCTTTCCGTCGTACTCGGTGGCCAACTCGTCGATCACCGGAGCGAGCATGCGGCAGGGCATGCACCACTCGGCCCAAAAATCGACCAGCACCGGCTTGTCGCCGTTCACCACTTCGGCGTCGAAGTTCGCGTCTGTCAGTTCCAATACGGTTTCGTTTGCCATTTCAAGAGTCTCCAAGGCGGTCTACAAGGGTTATGAGCAACAAGTAGCCCAATTGGTCTACATGATCTTAGCCCACAATTCGGGCGGATTATTCCGGGTGTAACCCGTACGTTACCCCACCCCAGCCCAGATGGCCTCCCGCCCCGCCATACGGCTGGCACCTCGCCTACCATTATTAATGCTGCTGATAGCTGTTTGCCCCAAGGAGATTACCATGCCCCCCGCTTTTTTTGCAGCCTTGCTCACCGCCACCAGCCTGCTGGCCCCCTGCGCATCGGGCATCGTTGTCCGTGATGACGTACCCAGCAGCGCCCTCGCCGAGCTGGCCGCCCAAGCCCCCTTCACCGCCACCGGTGGGCTGCTCATCAACGGCAACCTCGACTCGTCGGGGATCCTGGTGGCCCCGGGCGTGGTTCTCGGCGCCGCGCACTCGGGCGCAGCAGCGGGCCCGGGAGGCCGTAGCTTTGTCATCGACGGCCAAAGCTTCAACGTCGACGCGGTGCAGCGGCTCGATCCGCTCAGCACCGACGCCACCGACGGCCGTGATGCCGCACTGTTTTTCCTCTCCGCCCCCGTGACCACCGTGGCTCCAGCGCCGGTGTTTGGCGGAATCTCCGCCGACCTCGTGGGCCAAGAAGTCTTTTTCACCGGCGTGGGCACCAACGGCACCAGCGCCGCCCCGCCCAGCGCCACAACGGTCAACCCCAACGGAACCCTGCTGGTGGGAAGCAACGTGATCGACGCCGCGGGCCTCACCGCCCTCAATGACCAAGGCGAGATCATCACCTTCCCCGACACCATCGTCTTCGCCGATTTCGACGACCCCAACAGCACCACGACCAACGTCTTGGGAAGCGCCCAAGCCACCGCATTCGAATCTCAAGCCGCCCTCAGCGACTCGGGCGGCGGCGTGTTTGTCTTCAACACCGACACCAACCAGTACGAACTCGCCGCCCTCCACAGCGTGGTCGGCCCCGACGCAAACGGCCTGCTGGGCTTTGGCGCCCTCACCGCGTCCACCACCTTCAACGCCCAAGACCTCGCGACCATCCAGGCCGCCATCCCCGAACCTGCATCTGCCGCTCTGGCCTTGTTTGCCGCCCCTGCCTTGCTGCGGCGACGCCGCTAATTCTTGCCAGCAACAAAAAAACGCCCCGCCGATTCACGGCGGGGCGTTTTGCGTTTGGCTTTGGCTCATACCGCCACGGGCCTACGAGCGGTCGGTCAAGTAAGCACCGCTCTTCACGTTCTCCCACCACTGGCGGTTGTCGACATACCACTTCACCGTGGCCTCCAAGGCCTGAGGCCAGGCGCTGCGGCTCGGCTCCCAGCCCAGTTCACTCTTGAGCTTGGTCGCATCGATGGCGTAGCGACGGTCGTGCCCCAACCGGTCTTCCACCGGCTTGATCATGTCTTTGCCCTTGCCCATGACCTCCAAAATGCTGTGGGTCAGTTCCAGGTTCGACCGTTCGTTGTTGCCGCCGATGCAGTACCGCTCGCCGCTCTTGCCTTTTTCAAGCACCGTCAGCACCGCCTCGTTGTGGTCTTCCACGTGCAGCCAGTCGCGCACGTTTTTACCGTCGCCATACAGCGGCACCTGCTTGCCCTGAATCAGGTTGGTGACAAACAACGGAATCACCTTTTCAGGGAACTGATACGCCCCGAAGTTGTTGCTGCAGTTGGTCACCCGCACGTCTGTGCCGAAGGTGTGGTGATACGCCAGCGCGATCAAATCGCTTCCCGCCTTGCTCGACGAATACGGGCTGCTGGGGGCAAACGGCGTTTTTTCGTGAAACTTCAGCTCCGGCTCATCCAACGGCAGATCGCCAAACACCTCGTCGGTGCTCACATGCACGAAAGTCTTTTGGTTATCCGGATCGCTGCGACGAAACGCGTCGAGCATCGTCTGGGTGCCCAGCACATTGCTTTCGACGAACGGCCGCGCGTCGATGATCGACCGGTCCACATGGCTCTCGGCAGCCATGTGCACCACCGCATCGGTGCGCTCACACAGCTCGCTCATCAGTTCCAAGTCCAAGATGTTGCCGTGAACAAACTCGTAGTTGGGGTGGTCTTCCACGTCCTTGAGGTTCTCGGGGTTGCCCGAGTAGGTCAGCGCATCCAGGTTCACGATCTGATGCTGCGGGTGGTCCCGCAGCACGTAACGCACGAAGTTAGATCCGATGAAGCCGCTGCCGCCGGTGAGAAGAATTTTCATGGTCGTGGTGTGGGTTGAGGGAGAGCGAAAATCTGCGAACGGAGAGTTTTTAACCGCCAAGACGCCAAAGCCGCCAAGGAAGACAGCAGGCGTGGCCTGATCCAAGCAAGCCCCGGGAGGGCGAACCTTCCGGTGAGCCGGCGTCCCGTGCTCATCTTGCGTCGATATCGGATAAGCATCAGTTTCGCGTAAGCGAACCCGTCAGGTATTGGCCTTCCTTGGCGTCTTGGCGGTTCAACCTGCCTTAGCTGTCTTCTTCCAGCCGCGCCATCACATCGGCCAGATTGTCTTTCCAATCGGGCATCGGCCCGGCCAAAGACTCGGTTTTTTCCAGCCCCAGCACGCTGTACGTCGGCCGCTTGGCCGGCCGGGGGAACTCGTCGGTGGTGCAAGGGGCGATGTCGCAGGTGTTGCCCGCAATGCGGGCGATCTCTACCGCGAAGCCGTGCCAGGTGCACTCCCCGCCGTCGGTCACGTGGTACGCCCCCGTCTCGCCGTCCTGGGCGATGCGCAGGCTGCACGCCGCCAGGTGCTCGGCGCTGGTGGGCCGGCCACGCTGATCGTCGACCACCTTCAGTTCGTCGAGCTTGCCGGTCAGCCGCACCATGGTCCGCACGAAGTTGTTTGCCCACGGGGCGTACAGCCAACTGGTGCGGATCAAGCGGTAGTCACAGCCACTTTTGGCCAGCAGTTCTTCACCCACCAGCTTGGTGCGGCCGTAGGCGCTCTGTGGGCCCTTGTCCGCATCCACGGGATACGGGGCGTTGGCCTCACCCGAAAAAACGTAGTCGGTCGAGTAATGAATCAACATCGCCCCCACCGCCTTGCAACGCTCGGCCAGCTTGCCCACGCCAAAGCCGTTCACCGCCAGCGCCGCGTCTTCGTGTTCTTCGCAGCCGTCCACGTCCGTGAAGGCCGCGCAGTTCACCACATACCGCGTGCCCTGGGGGATCGCTTGGGCCAGTGACTGCTCTGAGGTGATGTCGATCTCAGGCCGGTCCAAGCCCGTCCATCCCAGGCCGTCGGCCTCCAGGCGTTCTTTCCACGCACGGGCCAACATGCCGTTGGCGCCCACGAGCAAATAGGGTTGGGGGGTCGTGTCGCTCATCGTTCAATCGCCGTACGTGAAAGGACTGGCATAGTCCGCCAGCGTGGGGTGTTTCGTGTCTTTTTCGCTGAGCACTGCCTTACCAGCAGCCACCCGCCAGTCGATGCCCAGCGCCGGGTCGTCCCACGCGATGCCTGCGTCGCAGTCGGGGGCGTAAGGGTTGGTCACTTTGTACTGCACCAAGGTGTCGGCCTGCAGGGTGGCAAAGCCGTGGGCAAAGCCTGCGGGCACCAACAACTGATGGCCGTTCTCCGCGCTGAGTTCAGCAGACACATGCTGACCGAAGGTCGGCGACCCCACGCGGATGTCCACCGCCACGTCCAGCAACGCCCCCTGCACGCAGCGCACCAGCTTGTCCTGGGCAAACGGCGGGGTCTGGAAATGCAGCCCGCGCACCGTGCCCACCGTGGCCGACAGCGACTCGTTGTCCTGCACCCAATTCAGCTCCACGCCCGCGTCTTTCAGGGCCGAGGCCTTAAAAGTCTCGGCAAAGTAGCCGCGGTGGTCGCCGAACCGCTTGGGCTCGATCAATTTGACGTCAGAAATAGCGGTGTCAGTAATCTTCATGGGTTACATCCAGGGCTCGACGTGCTTGTCTTCAAGCAGCTGCTTGAGATACTGCCCATAGCCGTTGCTCTTCATTGTGTGGGCGTGCTCTTCGAGCTTCGCCGCGTCGATAAAGCCCATCTTCCAGGCGATCTCTTCGGGGCATCCGATCATCATGCCCTGGCGTTCTTCGATGGCTTCCACAAACGTGCCGGCCTGCAGCAGGCTTTCGTGGGTGCCCGCGTCAAGCCAGGCCATGCCGCGACTCCACAGCTGAACGTTCAGCTCGCCGCGTTCCATGTAGATGCGGTTGAGGTCGGTGATCTCCAGCTCGCCGCGCGGCGAAGGCTTGAGGTTTTCCGCCATCTCGGTGACCTGCTTGTCGTAGAAATACAAACCGGGCACCGCAAAGTGGCTCTTGGGCTTCTCAGGCTTCTCTTCCAGCGAGATCGCCTTGTTCTCCGCGTCAAACTCAACCACGCCGTACCGCTCGGGATCCTTCACCGGGTAACCAAACACCGTGGCACCCTCGGTCAGCTTCGCGGCGGCCTGCAAGGTTTTGCGAAGGCCTGCGCCATAGAAAATATTGTCGCCAAGGCACAGGCAGCAGGGCTGGTCTTTGGTGAAGCCCTTGTCCAGCAAAAACGCCTGGGCCAGGCCCGCGGGCGAAGGCTGCTCAACGTAGCTGAACTTCATGCCGAACTGCGAGCCGTCCTTGAGCAGGTGCTTGAAGTGCGGCAAATCGTGCGGGGTGCTGATAATCAGCACCTCGGTGATGCCCGCGAGCATCAGCGTGCTCAGCGGGTAATAGATCATCGGCTTGTTGTAGACCGGCAGCAGCTGCTTGCTGATGGCCTGCGTCAGCGGGTAGAGGCGTGTTCCGTGGCCTCCGGCGAGGATAATGCCCTTCATAACGTTTCTCGGTGCAGAGGTGGCGGGATACAGGGCGTGCTCGAACACACCCAAGTGCAGTTCAGTCCATCGGATCGCCAGCCGCGCAGGGCCAGCGTTCAATGCAACCCAGCGTTCAGGCCAAGGCCCAAACCACGTGGCTACCCCTTTTAATCGTCACAAACCCCCTCCTGAAAAAGCCATCCGGGCCAAGGCTTGGCGCATCAGCCCGCGGACGCTACGTTATCGGCTGAAGCGTGCAAACCGCCCTGCGGCAAGCTCGCTTCACGCTCTCAGGTGCCCGAACCGCACACCGCGGCCGGGTGAAAAGGGAAGCGGAGTGATGGTCGGATCGGTCCGGCCAGATTCTCCCGCGGACGCGCCGCCGTAACGGGCCAGCGCTGACGTCCAATAAGCCACTGCCAGACCTGCAACGGGTCACGGCGGGAAGGTGGACGCCAGCAAAACCCGAAGCCGGAAGACCTGCCTGAAAGCCGCCCCCCGGGCGCGTGCTTCAACCAAGCACCGCCTACCTCGTGTCCACGCGGAAATGGACCCACGGGCAGAACCATCGCTCAACGTCGCCGTTCCCACGGCGTTTCTTGCGGTCATTCTGCACCTTCCGCGCGGCCCTCTGCACAGCTTCTTGTTGAAGCGGTGCGATTTCCTGTCCGCGGACCGGCAGGAACACCCCCGGGAACGGAGAAACCCTATGCAAAGCCACCGCTTCACCGCCTCTTCAATCCTCGCCGCCGGCCTGCCTGCCCTTGCATCGGCCCAGCCCATCGACGCCGCCGACAGCCGCCTGGTGGGCTTTGCAACCACGGTCGTCGATTTCAGTCCTTCCACGCCCGACAGCCTGGCCGCCGCAGTCTCTTCTCCCAGCGCAGCATTGGGTGCCCCCGACGCGGGGAGCACCGGCGACCCGGACTTCCTGCCCGTGGGCCTGGTGTCCCTGGGCGACGCACCAGAGGGCACCCCCTCAGGCACGATCACGCTGGGCTTTGACGCAGCGATCACCAACGGCACGGGCGTAGATTTTGCAGTCTTCGAAAACGCTTCGGACTTCTCCGCCTTCGGATCGGGCATCTTCGCCGAGCTGGCCTTCGTCGAGGTCTCGACCGACGGCAGTACTTTTGCCCGCTTCGCCACATCGTCGCAAACAACTTTCCCTGATCCTGCAGGCCAGCCCCGCGCCACCGATCTGATGCTTGATTTCAGCGGCGGCCAAGACTTTGCCACACTGCCCAGCCGCGGCTTGGTCAGCGGCTTTGCAGGCGCCGACCCCGCATTCAGCGGCACCCTGTTTGATTTGAGCGCTCTGAGCAGCACCGCAGAAGTGCTCGCAGGCACGGTTGACCTTGATCTCATCAACTTCGTGCGCTTGGTCGACATTGCTGGCGACGGACGCACCGAAGACAGCTTCAACAACCCCATCTACGACGCTTTCTCGCCCAACAACGCCACCGGCGGATTCGACCTCGACGCCATCGGCGTACTTAACACCGTCCCCGAACCCACCACCGCCGCCTTGCTGAGCCTCGCAGGGCTGAGCCTGCTGCGTCGCCGTCGCGCCTAACCCCACCGCTCTCCTGCGTCGGGCCAACGCCCGCCGCAGGGATTACCCATGGCTGCTCGCCCCATTCCATCCCGAGCCTTCACGCTCATTGAGCTTCTGGTGGTGATCTCCATCATCGCCCTGCTCATCGGGCTGCTACTGCCGACCTTGGGCCGCGCCCGGGAAGCGGCACGGGCCGCGGTCTGCGGTTCAAACCTGCGCCAACTGGTGCTCGCCAACACCACCTACGCCACCGACAACGCGGGCTACTACGTCCACGCGGCCCAAGACATTTTCGTGGGCTTCGGTGGCACCCGGCGCTGGCACGGCGTGCGACAAAGTTCCAGCCCCAGCGCCGATCCGGCGCTCAACACCTTCGACCCCGCCCTGGGCCCATTGCGGGATTACCTGGGTATCAGCGGACGGGTAAAACAATGCCCCACTTTTTCCGAAGCCCTCACCGACGGCGCAGCCAACGCGTTTGAATCCGGCACCGGCGGCTACGGCTACAACCACGCATACATCGGTGGGCGGCAAGACCTTTTCGGCAGTGGTTCAGCGCTAAGCACCAGACAAACCGCGCGCATCGATCAAGTCGCTCAAAGCTCCGCCACGCTGATATTCCACGACGCGGCCTTCATCCCCTCGCCCAACCCCCCGGGCGTAATCGAATACTCCTTCACCGAACCGCCGTTTCGTCAATCCTCACCCGGGGCCCCCTCGACCACCCGGTCGCTGCCCTCAGCCCACTTCCGCCACGACCAAACACTTAATGCCGCCTGGGTCGACGGCCACGTGGACCGCCAAGAGATCCAGAGCCTCGGCCCCACCGTCGCCTTTCGCACTTTCTTACTGGGCTGGTTTGACCCCGACAACACGCGATACGACCTGCAATGAGCACCCCCACCCCCCTGGTCATGTGTTGGTCCGGCGGTAAAGACAGCGCCCTGGCACTCGACGCGCTGCAGAACGACCCGGCCTATGACGTGGTGGGCTTGCTCACCACGCTTTCCAAAGAATTCAACCGCATCAGCCACCACGGCGTACGGGCCGAGCTGCTGAACCAGCAAGCCCAGGCCATCGGCCTGCCGCTGACCACCCTCCACCTGGACACCACGATGGCCGACTGCGCCACCATGGACCAGTACGAATCGCTCATGGCCCAAACCATGCACGCCTTTCACGAACAAGGCGTGCGGGCGGTGGGCTTTGGCGACATCAACCTGCAAGACCTGCGTGACTACCGCGAAAAGCGGCTGGCCGAAGCCGGTATGACCGGCGTGTTTCCCCTGTGGCAGCGCAACACCACCGAGCTCGCGCGCGACTTTATCACCCGCGGCTTCCGCACGCGGCTTTCGTGTGTCGATTCCGGCAAGCTCGACGCGTCGTTCGCTGGGCGGCTGTTTGATGATGCCCTGCTGGCCGACCTGCCCACGGGTGTCGATCCCTGCGGCGAAAACGGCGAGTTTCACAGCTTCTGCTTCGACGGCCCGATCTACCGCGGCCAGCCGATCCCCGTGACCGTGGGCGAGGTGCTCGACCGCGACGTGCGGATCTTCGCCGACCTGCTTCCCGCAAGCCAAACCACGCCGGAGCCCGCCCCGTGCGCATCGTAAGCCTGGTCCCCGCCGCCACCGAGTTGGTCTACGCCCTAGGGCTCGACGCGCAGCTGGTCGGACGCTCGCACGAATGCGACTTCCCCGCGGGGGTCCAAAGCCTGCCCCCAGTAACCCACGCCCACCTCGACGACCACCGCCTGTCGGCGGATATCGACGCCGACGTGCGGGCCCTGGCCGCCGCGGGCCAGCCGCTCTACGGCATCGACCACGCCGCCCTACACGCACTCAACCCCACCCTGCTGCTGACCCAAGACCTGTGCGATGTGTGCGCGATCGCCCCCGCTCAGGTCGACGCGGCCCTCGAAGGCCTGAACCCCCGCCCGCAGATCATGCGGCTGGCCCCCGGCAGCGTCGACGACGTGCTGCAAGATCTGATCCGCCTGGGCGATCTGACCGGCCGCCGCACCCAAGCCGTGGACGCCGTCGCCCGGCTGCGCCGGCGGCTGGACGCGGCCACCGAGCTGCCATCCGAACCCAACGCCGCCCCCCGCGTCCTCTTCGTCGAATGGCTCGCCCCCCCGTTTACTGCCGGCCACTGGAACCCCGGACTGATCCGCCGCGCCGGCGCAGTCAGCGTGCTGCCCGTCGCCGAAGGAGCCCGCTCCCGCGCAATCACCCCCGACGAACTGGCCCCTTTGGTGCCGGACCTGATCTTCGTCGCCGCCTGCGGCTTTGACGCGGCCCGGGCCCGCCGCGAGTGGGACGCGCTAAGCCCGGGCCACCCCCTGCGCGCCCTGCACGCCCACCGAAAGCCGCATCTGGTCTTCGCCGACGGCAACGCCCACTTCAACCGCCCTGGGCCCCGACTGGTCGACAGCCTGGAAGTCCTGCGCGAATCCGTCGCTCGGATCGAAGGAGAACGCCGGCCATGAATATCGACCGCTGCGTCTGCACCAAGCGCCCCTTCGCCGAACTTTTAGAAGAAGCCCAAAACGAAGGCCTGAGCCTGATCCAGCTGGCCCAGAACACCGGCGCCAGCACCTGCTGCACCATGTGCGGCCCCTATTTGCGGCGCTGCTACCGCACGGGCCAAACCGCCTTTACCCAGCTGCTGTACGAAGACGATGAACCCTACACCAGCCCCCAAGACCAGGCGCCCGCGCCGCACAAGCTCTGAGCCCGCCATTGCGGATCTCCACCACCCCCTGCCTTTGGCCACCCACCGCTGCCCGATCTGCGGACAGGACAATCAGTGCGCCGTCAGCCAAGGGCAAGACCCCAAGGGTTGTTGGTGCATGAGCGCCAAGGTCCCAGACGATCTCCTGGACGAACTTCCCGCAGAAAATGTCGGCCGATCGTGCATCTGCATACAGTGCATCGACACCTGGAATCGCCGGGGTGTGCTGCGACGATATGTCGACTAATCAGGCCCGCAGAATTGCTAGGCTATGCCCATGAATTCCACCAACCTGCCTCACGAACAAGTTGTCATCATCGGCTCGGGCCCCGCGGGCTGGACCGCCGCCATCTACGCCGCCCGTGCAGGCCTGCGCCCCTTGGTCTACCCCGGCCGCGCCGCGGGCAAAGACCTCATGCCCGGCGGCCAGCTCATGCTCACCACCGATGTGGAGAACTACCCGGGCTATCCCAACGGCAAAACCGGCCCCGAGATGATGACCGACTTCTTCAAGCAGGCCATGCGTTTTGACACCCGCGTGGTCACCGACAAAGGCGTGAAAAACGGCGAAGAAATCGACCTGAACATGGGCCTGTTCAACGTCTTTCAAAACGTCGCGTCCGTCGACCTGTCCAAGCGCCCCTTCCGCGTCGTGGGCGACGGCGGCCACGAATGCCTGGCCGACGCGGTCATCATCGCCACCGGAGCCAAAGCCAACTGGCTGGGTCAGGAAAACGAGCTGCGTCTGGCCACCACCGGCGGCGGCGTCAGCGCCTGCGCCGTGTGCGACGGCGCCCTGCCCATGTTCCGCGACCAGCCCCTGGGCGTGGTCGGGGCCGGCGACACCGCGGTCGAAGAAGCCACCTACCTCGCCAAATTCGCCAGCAAAGTCACCATGTACGTCCGCCGCGACGAGATGCGGGCCAGCAAAATCATGCAGAAACGCGCGCTGGAGCACCCCAAGATCGAGGTCAAGTGGAACACCTCGGTCACCGAAGTGCTGGGCGACGAAAAGATTTCCGGCGTCAAACTGATCAACAACGAAACCCAAGAAACATCTGAGCAGGAGCTCTCGGGCCTGTTCATGGCCATCGGCCACACGCCCATCACCGGCTTCCTCAACGGCCAACTGAAAGCCGACGACGCGGGCTACCTGGTTCTCAAAGACCCTTACCGAAGCACCACCGAAGTCGAAGGCTGCTTCCTCGCCGGCGACGTCGCGGATCACGTCTACCGCCAGGCCGTCACCGCCGCGGGCATGGGCTGCAAAGCCGCCATCGACGCCGAGCGTTGGCTCGCCGAGCAGGAGTGAGGCTGGCTCGCGCGGGAGGAGGAGGAGGAGCAGGGGAGCAAGAGCGGTTCGAGGCGCTAGGTGTTAGAGCCTAGAAAAGGCAAGAAGAAAGCCGCGACGCTCCACCCGGGAAAGAGAGCCGGCCGCAGGCCTCGGACTAGGCTTTAAGCTCTAACACCTAGCGCCTCGATCCCCAGTCAACCCCGCTGGCCTCTACAAAAAAGCGGCTCGCGGCTCACGCCGCGGGCCGCCGTCGGTTTCAGACGTCGCGCTCTCAGATCGCACCCGCGCCCGCCGCGGCGACCGCATGGTCGTTCTCCACGGTCGAGCCCGACACGCCGATAGCGCCGATCACCTCGCCCGCGGCATTCTTCAGCGGCACGCCGCCTGGAAAAGTGATCAACCCGTCGTTGCTGTGCTCGATGCCAAACAAAGGCCCGCCGGGCTGGCTCAGCGTACCGATGTTGCCAGTGGGCATATCAAAGAAGCGCGCCGTCTTCGCCTTCTTGATCGCGATGTCAATCGACCCCAGCCAGGCGCCGTCCATCCGCATAAACGCCTTCAGGTTGCCCCCGGCGTCCACCACGGCGATATTCATCTTCGTACCGATGGCCGCAGCCTTCGCCAGCGCCGTATCGATGACCGCGTGGCCCTGCTGCTCGCTGATGTCCGAGACGGTCAGCCCCACGGCTCCGTGGCCGTGGTGATCCACGTGATCCGCGTGATCCGCGTGATCCGCGTGATCATGACCGCCTGCCGCCACGGCGACCGTCGGCGGGCCAAACAACGAAGCAGCGGTCAGGCCTAGGCCAAACGCGGTGGCGGTGGCAACAGTCAATAAGCGGCGGGTTGTCATCAAAAAAGTTCCTGTTGAGAAAAAGAGAAAGCATTCTATGCCCGCTGCACGGGGCGGCAGCGTCGGTCCAACGTGAAGCGATCTCGGACTAGACTCCAGCCATGCCCGATACCCCCACCACCCCTTTGGACCGCGTGCGCGCCCGCCACCGCGGCCTGATTTTCGACTGTGACGGCACCCTGGCCGACTCCATGCCCGTGCACTGGCAGGCCTGGACCAACACCTTTGCCCAGCGCGACTGGGCCGAGTTCCCGGTCTACCGTGAATACATGACCTGGGGCGGCATCTCCGGCGAGCAGGTCGCCCGACGGGCTGCGGGCGAGCAGGTCAGCGACGACCAGATCGCCGACGCGGTGGTCGCCAAGCAAGAGCACTACCTGGGTTTGGCCCCCACCATCCAGCCCATCGAACCGGTGCTCGCCGTAGCCCGTGCGTACCGCGGACGCCTGCCCATGGCCGTCGCCACCGGCTCGCGCCGCCGCAGCGTCACGCAAACCTTAAGCACCATCCAAGCCTTCGACTGGTTCGACGCCTTGGTGTCATCCGACGACGTAACCCGCCACAAGCCCCACCCCGAGACCTACCTCAAAGCCGCCGAGGCACTGGGCGTGGCCCCCCAAGACTGCCTGGCCTTCGAAGACGCCCCCCCGGGGGTCGAGGCCGCCAAGGCCGCGGGAATGGAGGTGGTGGACGTGCGCGACTTCGGGTTTTAGAACGTCCATAAGAAGCCGGCCTGGCTTCACCCGGCCCACGATCATGGCGCCGTCAGGGTCGCGATGAGGTAATCCGTCGAAGTGGCGTGCTTCACACCACGGGCACCGGGATACACCAACTCGCAAGGCACCCCTACCTGCTTGCACCGCTTTTCGAGTTCCACACCAAAGACCACCGAATGCGTCGGGTCTTTGGTGGTCTTGCCCGGGGCCAAAGGAGCTTTGGGAAACGACAGATAAGTCGACGGATCGCCCGCGTCCAGCAGTGCGTACGGGGAATACGCGTTGATCTGCGGGAGAATGCGGTCACGCTGGGCCAAAAACGCTTTAAAGCTGCCCAGCCCAAACGCGTGAGCTCCGTACTTGCTGTTGGCAATCCACGCCTTCATCTGCTTGGGGTCCAGAGAAGTCTGCGCTCGGCGAGCCGCCACGCACATCAGCCGTGTCGATTCGCGGGCAATCGGGTCGTCGGATGTCGGATCTGCCAAATCGTCGTGATAGGCCAACCAAAGACTCGTACACGCCCCCGCAGATCCGCCGTTGGCGCCGATGCGGACCTTGTCGATGTTCCACGCCTCGGATTTGCTACGGATGAACTGGATCGCTCGGGCCGCATCGGCCATCGGCCCTTGCACAGGCGGATCCAGGTCTTTGCATTGTTTGATCAAGCGGTAGTTGATCGCAGCCACCGACACCCCGGCTTTCAGCAGCGCGTTGGGGTCCACAAAGTCGCTGAGCTTCGCCTTGTCACCGCCGTTCCACCCGCCGCCGTGGATAAAAACCACCACCGGAGTGGGCGCGTCCGACGGGGCCTGCCAAAAATCCAACACGTTGCGTTTGGCTTCGCCGTAGCGCACCGCCTTAAACGTGGGCTCGGGCACCGACGCGGCATAGATGCCCTTCTTCCACAGCGGCACAGGTTTTTTCTTTGCTTGGGCCTGCGCGTCCACCGGGGACAAACCCGTAAAAAGCAACGCTGCCACGCAACCCAAAAGACAAACAGCGAAAGGAGCGGAAGGGATTTTTTTCATATCAAAATTGTTTCATTGAACTCGGGATGTACGACCTTCCAATGACACGCCACATGCCATCGGCATCATTCAAGCTCGACCGACTGGCCATACTCGGGCACCGTCACGTCGATCTTCCGCGTCTTGCGGATCTCATCGCCCATGGCCACCGCCACCGACTCGGCGCCGTGGGTCAGGAACACACGCTTGGGCCGGGGCTGCACCACGTCCAGCCAGCGCAGCAGGTCGGTGCGGTCGGCGTGGGCGCTCATGCCGTAGAGGCGCTCCACCTTCGCTTTCATGGGCCGCATCTCGCCGTGGATGCGGATCTCTTCTTTGCCGCTGACAATCTGCCCGCCCAGGGTGTCGGGGCTTTGATAGCCCACAAACAAGATCACCGACTCGGGCCGGCCGATGTTGTGCTTGAGGTGGTGCTTGATGCGCCCGCCGGTGCACATGCCGCTGCCCGCCAAGATCACCGCCGTGCCTTTGATGCTGTTGATCGCGCGGCTGTCTTTGGGGCTGCGGCTCATGAACAGGCCCGGGAAGTCCAGCGGGTCGTTGCCCGAGGCCATCTGGCTGCGCGTTTCGCCGTCCAGGAACGACTTGTTTTTCTCAAACAGTTCGGTCACGTTGATGGCCATGGGGCTGTCGAGAAACACCGGCACCTGCGGAATGGTTTTGGAATCCACCAGCCGCCCCAAGTGATACAACAGCTCTTGGGCCCGCTCGATGGCAAACGTGGGGATGACCACGTTGCCCCCACGCTCCACCGCCTCGTTGACGGTTTTCGCCAGCACGTCTTCCACGCTGCCGTGGTCTTTATGCTCGCGGTTGCCGTAGGTGCTTTCCATGATCACGTAGTCGGCCTGGGCCACCGGCGTGGGGTCGGGGATCAGCGGGCGGTCCCACTGGCCGATGTCGCCGCTGAACAAAATCGTGCGGGGCTCGTCCATCTCCGGGGTCTTCACGGTCACGGTCAGGCTGGCCGACCCCAGCACGTGCCCCGCGTCGTGGAAGCACACGCTCGCGTGCTCGTTGAGTTCGTGGCAGGCGCCAAACGCCACCGACTCAAGCTTCTTGATCGCCTTGGCCGCCTGCTTGCTGTCGTACAGCGGCTCGATGGGGTACTTGGGTTTACGTTTTTGTTTTCTAAAACGCTTGGCTTTGTACTTGGCGTCTTCTTCTTGAATCCGCCCCGAGTCGGTCATCACGATGCGGGCCAGGTCCACGCTGGGCTCGGTGGTGATGATCGGGCCGCGGAAGCCTTCTTCCACCAGCCGCGGGATGCGCCCGCAGTGGTCCAGGTGGGCATGGGTCAGCAGCAGCACGTCGATCGACTTCGCGGGCACCGGGCAGTCTTCCCAGTTGCGCCCCAAGAACTTGCGTTCTTGAAACATGCCGTGGTCCACCATGATGCGAAACGGCGAACGGCGGTCTTTCAGACCGGGGATTTCGAGCAAATAGCTGGATCCGGTGACTTGCCGGTTGGCGCCGAGGAAGGTGATTTTCATAGACCGCAGACTCAGAGGGGGAATACAAATGGCAAAACACACAGACACTTCATTTTAGTCTGATTGCCGTCGCAATAAAGATAACGCCAAGACGACGCTCAGATGCTCAGACGCGGAACCGGCAAGAAGACGCAAGCGGAGCCGCTAGCGGTTGAGGCAGCTCCTTATCGCCTTGAACCACCGAAACGCATCGGAGAGACCCAACGCCCCCAGCAAACCCGACCTGACGTGCCTTTCTTGGCGTCTTGGCGTCTTGGCGTCTTGGCGTCTTGGCGTCTTGGCGTTGGATCATCGAGCCAAAGCCCGCGGGCAATCAATCCCCCGCCCGCAGCCGGTACACCTCGGCCACCAGCTGCTGCACGTCGGCCGGCGGCGTGTCGCCGCTCAGGGCCCGGTCGATCCACTGCACCGCCTGCGTACGGTTTTCCCCCAACTGCAGCAGCACCTCCAAGGCCTCGCGTGCCAGCGTGCCCCCACTCGATGACACAGCCCCGTCGCCGCCGCTTGCGTCATTGGGATACGCCGCACTGCTCACAAACCCGTCCACCTTGTCGCGCAAGTTCAACACGATGCCCTCGGCCAGCTTTTTGCCCACCTCGGGCATGGTTTGCAGCATCTTGGCGTCGCGATCGGCAATCGCCGACGCGATCGTGTTCGTGTCCAGCACCATCGCCCGCAAGGCCCGGCGGTGACCGATGCCCTTGCACGTCACAAACAGCTGGAAAAAACGCCGATCCGTCGCGCTCAAAAACCCCGCCAACCGCGGAAACATCGTGCTGCCCTGGCTGGTGGCCTCGATGAACTGAAACGTGTGCAGCGTGACCCGCTGGCCGGTGCTGGCCGCCAGCCGCGTGGCCGCAAAGGCCGGCAGCAACACCTCATAGACCAGCCCGTGCTCCAAATCCACATAAGCGCGGTCTTGTTCGATGGCGTCCAGGGTGCCGGCAATGCGTGCGATCATGTCTTCTCTGGGGTGCGGCGTCCAAGAGAACGCGAGGCGCTAGGCGTTAGAGCCTAGAGCTTAGTTGAAGGCGGGAAACCCATGGCGGTCCAAGCCCGCGGCAGCGCTCTTGCTAGGCTCTAAGCTCTAGCGCCTAGCGCCTCAATCCACCACCGCGAAGCCCCTCCCAACCCCCAACAACACCGCACGACCATGCCCGACATCAAGCTCAAATACGGCTGCAACCCCAACCAGCCCCACGCCACCATCAACACCCCCGGCACCGGCCCCCTGGGCGATGGCCCGCTGAACGTGGTCAACGGCGCCCCGTCCTACATCAACGCGCTCGACGGCATCCGCGCCTGGCAGCTGGTGCGCGACCTTAAGGCCGCCACGGGCAAAGCCGCCGCCGCCAGCTTCAAGCACGTCAGCCCCGCCGGGGCCGCGGTCGCCGGCGACCTGCCCGATGATTTCCGCAAAGCTTTCCTCTACGCCGAGGCCGACTACAGCCCCGTGGCCACCGCCTACGCCCGGGCCCGCAGCAGCGACCGCGTCGCCAGCTTCGGCGACTTCATCGCCGTCAGCGAACCGGTCGACGAAACCCTCGCCCGCCTCATCAAGCCCGAAGTCAGCGACGGCATCATCGCCCCCAGCTACGAAGGCGACGCCTTCGAGATCTTGCGGGCCAAAAAAGGCGGCAAGTACGTCATGCTCACCATGGACCCGGCCTACGACCCGCCCGCGGTCGAATCGCGGGTCGAGTTCGGCCTCACGCTCCAGCAAACCCACAACGACATCGCGATCACGGCCGAGACGTTTAACAACCGTGTGACCACCACCACCGAATTGTCCGCCGACGCGATGGAAAGCCTCATCGTCGCCACGGTCACCCTCAAGCACACCCAAAGCAACTCCATCGCCGTGGCCGCCCACGGCCAGGCCATCGGCATCGGCGCCGGCCAGCAGTCACGCATCGCCTGCACCCGCATCGCCTGCGACAAGGCCGACCGCTTTTTGCTTAAAACCCACCCCAAATCCCTAGCCGTCGAGTACGCCAGCGGCCTGGGCCGGGCCGAGAAGGTCAACGCCCTGGACAACTTCGTGCGCTTCCACGAGCTGAACGAAGGTGAGAAGGCCGAACTCAACGCCGCTCTGGCCCCGGGCTACACCCCCCTCACCGCACAAGACCGCGCCGACTGGCTCGCCTCACGCAGCGGCGTGGTGCTCAGCAGCGACGCCTTCATCCCCTTTCGCGACAACCTGGACCGCGCCGCAGCCAGCGGCGTCAGCGCCGTAGCCCAAGCCGGCGGCAGCGCCCGCGACCAAGGGGTCAACGACGCGGCCAACCAGCACAACATGGTGATGTGCCACACCGGCGTGCGGCTGTTTTT
>JALZVY010000031.1 GCA_023300125.1 Phycisphaera sp. | reverse complement strand
GTTGGCGATCAGGTGGCCTTCGGCGTGGATGCGGGCGAGCAGGTGGGGGTGGCTGCGCACGTTTTGGCCGATGACAAAGAAGGTGGCCTGGGCCTGGACCTTGGCCAGGGCGTCGAGCACCGCGGGGGTGCTTTGCGGGCAGGGGCCGTGGCCAAAGGTGAGCGCTACGCGCGGGCGGTGGGTGTTCCCCGTCGTGGGCGTGCCGCGCGCGATCACCGGGCCCCACAGCCGCGCCCGCGGGTGGATGACGCCGTAGAGCCCCACCGCGACGCCCAGGGCGGCGGCGGGAGCGATGGTGGTGATCCATGGAGAGGCGGTGAGCATGGCAAGGCGATGGGTGGCAGGCGGCAGAAGACGCGCATGGGGTTTCGCACGGCGATAGATGTAGGGGCGATCCTAGGAAGCCATTCGCGCAGGGTTGCCGTGTGCTTTGAATGGCGTTCGTGCATCAACACCGACAGGGCGGATCAATTCGCACACCAAGACGAACAGTCCCGCGGCAACGCCCGCCCCGACCATGGGCCCGGGCTTTGGATGACGGGCGTGTGGGTGTCGGTGAGCGGGGCGAAGGTTAGGGGGTTGGCCAGCGGGGCGTGCTGTGGCGTGGTGATCAAGTTGGGGGCAGATGCCCTTGGCCATGAACCCGCAGAGTTCAAATCACCTGAGGTCGCGGCCCGCGGGGGTGACTGCCAGAGGCGGTCCTGCCGGAGCCCTTTGGTGAAACCCAAAGCGGAATGAGTAGGCCCCCAGCCCCCAAGTGCCTGGCCGATGAGGGGGCGGGTGGTCGCCAGGAAGAAGCGCGGGCCGATATTCAACACAAGGGTTTTGGACGAGGCGAGGGCTTAACGCAAGAACCTGCCGCTGTGGATGGGGCGAAACCGATACAGAAGAAGGGATTTAGGGACAGACCAACGCGATGCCGCTGCAAAGGCAAGGGCGAGCCGACCGCGAAAGAGGTTCATGGGCGATGAACGGTCGAGCTATGGCGGCTCCACGATTGCGGTAAAACGTGGGGTTGCTCGTTTAGCGTCTTCACAGGGCCGATGGCCGGGAAAGGCCTGCTGCGCGATCAACGTAAAAAAAGGGCGGCCCGTGAGGGCCGCCCTTTCATCAAAATAGTGGCTTCGCACTGCTTACGGCATTGCCCGGGTGCCGCGGAAAGCCTGATTGCTTCAGGCGCGACGACGGCGGCCCGCGACGGCGAGGCCACCGAGGCCCAGCAGGGCCAGCGACGCAGGCTCGGGGACGGCGGTGACGGTGATGCTTTCGAGGCTGTAGCGAGGATCGTCACCATTGGAGTCGACAACACCTCCAAAGCTGATGGTCTCTCCGGCGGCGATTTCAACGCCTTCGCCAAACGGGTTGTTGTTGACATCGCCGGTGCTGGAGACGAAAGAGAACGCATCGGCAAGGCTGGAGACTTCTACGGTCACGGTCTCGTTACCTCCGACACCGAAAAAGTTGATTTGAGTGACGATCACCGCCTGATCAAAAGAAATCACCAACCGTTCATCTAGGCCGGTGATGAACCCATCTTCCGTATCATCAACGGCAGGGCCTGCGGTGAAAGCTTCAAACTGTTCATTCGTGATCGTGGGGTTGTCGACGCCAATTCCGTTGGCGGCACTGACGAATAATACGGCCTCTGCGCTCGCGTCGGTGAAGGTGGCCACACCGGTGCCTTCGTCCACGGTAAAGACCGGGGCCGTGGCGGAAACAGAGAGCGTGATGCCGTCCTCGCTTAGAGATCCGGTCGTTAGGCCGTTAAGGGCGGCGACGCTGGCTTCGGATTCAAAGACGAATGCCGTCTGGGCGGAAGCTGCTCCGGCCATAGCAATGGTTGCGGTCAACATCATCGAGGTTTTAGGGAATGTCACGGTTTCTCCTGCTGATAGTGGGGAATAAATGGGGCGGCACGAAAAAGGCGAAACAACATTGTTCCAAAATAAAACCTTGTGGTGCAAACCCGACGGATAACGTAGACGGTGTGGGCGAATTTTACTAGTAAAAAAGCAGATTAAATACTATAAAAGTATTTTCTTATTTTCAGGCGTTCTCGGTGCGTAGCCCGGCTGAATCAGGCCGCCGTGGCGGTGTGGGGCGGTCTGGGAGATCGCCTCGGGTATCAAGTAGCGCGTGCCCGGCTTTGGCTTGACCAAGGGCGAGCGACGTTGGGCGGCGACGCAGGTGTAAAAGGTGGCCCCACGCCAGGGGAGGCGAAGAGTGGCCTAGGCAGGGTGATCACATATAGATCAAAAACACCGGATCCAAGAACGTGGCGGGGTCACCGCCCCGAAAATGCCCTGGCCTGTTGTAAGGAGGCAGGTGTGGCTGAAGTCGCTGGTGACGTGGTTTTTCAGCAAAAACGCGTATCGCATGCGCGGGGCTATCAGGGGCCGCGGGTGACGCCCCAGGCAAGCATCTGGACGTTGGGCAGGCTGCCTTGGGGTGGGGCGCGGCGCTGCACGTGGGCGTGCAACGCCATACCGATGCTCACAAAGCGATCTCCGACGGGGATCAGCTGCTTGCCGACACACAAACCCGGGCGTGCGGTCTTTTCGAGGATTGCACCCGGCCCGGGCCAATTGAAGCGCCGTCTCGGAGCCGGTGGGATTGCCGTTAAGGCGCAGCATGTGTATGACCTCGTGTTGCTTGAGCCTTTAGTCGAGCGTCGCGACGCCCTCGATCGCGATGTTCAGATCGGCTCGGCACAGTGAGGCGTGGACCCAGTCGATGTCGGGGGCGGCGTCGATCGGGTCAACATGCTCGGCGACTGCCTGGCGGGCCGCCGTGCGGTGGTTGGCGTGGGCGTGGTACACACGCAGGCTTTGCAGGGCGTGGATCCCGCTGCCGCCCGCGGCGCGGATCAACGCGTCGAGGTTGCGAAAGGTTTCGGCGGTTTGGGCCACCAGGTCGCCTGTGTGCATGCTGGCCTCGCCGCAGACGCTGGCGGTGCTGCCGATCAGCAGCATGCGTGGCACGCCGGCCGTCGCGGGCATCAGCGTGGCCCGGGCAAAGCACGGCGCGATGGGGCCTTGCTTGGCCGAGTAGCGGTAGGCCGAGCGCTGGCGCGGATTTTCGACAGGCCGCCCTGGCAACGCGGCGGCCAGGGCGTGGATGATCAGGTCGTCGCCTGTGTGCCCCACCTGTGTGGCGGTGGGGATGCTGCGGTGCAAGTGGTCGCGGTCAAGCACGGGATGGCGGCGCGGCGTGGGGTCGCCAAACCACTGGGCGAAGGCCGCGAAGCGTCCGGCGTTGAACACGCTGTAGCGGTCGAGCCCGCCTTGGGTGTGATCGAGGTTGCCCGGTAGGAAGTTCCAAAACCGCTGGGCGCTGCGCGGCCCGTCCGGGGCCTGGGCCAGCGTGGTTTGGATCATGTGGTGCGCCCGCACCACCGAGGCTTGCAGGTCCAGGTCGCTGCGCCCGCGGGCGTGGTCGATGCGCGCGGTCACCACGCTGTGGGTCGCGCCGTGGCGAACCGTGGTGGCCACGCCGTGGGCGAAGTCGGCGCGGCTCTGCGGCGGCACATCGGCCCCAACCCATGTGTCGGTCCACGCGGGGGGCGCAGGCGCTGTGCAAGGCCGGCGGTGCGGGGCGAGTGGGGGGGCGAGCGAGGTCAGGGGGAGCCTTGGTGCAGGTGGGGCGTGCCGGGCAGCCGCGGGCGGCGAATGGCGTTCACAGCCCGAGAGCTTACGCGTTTTTATGGCCGTGGCGGCGCGCAATGGGCTCGGTAGCGCCGTTTTTGCGAGTTCAAGGGTGCCATCTATCCGCCCGTTTCAGGCGGCACATCGCGGGGCGATAACCCCAACTCAAGTGCGAGAAGGGGCTTGTTTCGCCGATTGCCGGTCGATAGGGTGGGAGTGATGACGTCTTTTCGCTTCCGCCTGTTTTCGGGGATCATGGCCTGCGGCGTCCTTTGGGGCGTGGTGATGGTGGACGGCACGTTCATCAACTTTCGCGGCGAGCAGTTGCGACGGGCGATTGAAGTTCTTGCCGTCGACCTGCCTGACCCCAATACGCGGTAGTCGCTGACGCAGGTGCGAGGCCCGTTTGCATGGGCTGTCTCATTCGGCTTCACGCTGCGCAAAAACACGTGATGCAATCGCGGAGCTGATCACCTGGATCCGCAAAATGATGCCCCTGAGGTTGAGGCGCGGGATGGCATCGCATGGGGGGGCGGCGGCTGTTCCGGGAGCATCATGAAAAACCCGCGGTGTGAAGACACGCCGCGGGCAACAAAGTTTCGAAATCAGTACGCCGCCCGAAGGCCGCGGAGCGGAATCACTCGGCGGGCGTGGGGTCCAGCACCATGTCTTCCACGGCTTTGCCCGCGGGCAGCATGGGGTAGACGTGTTCGTGTTTTTCGACCAGTGCTTCGAGCACGGCCGGGCCGTCGTGGTCGATGAACTCACGCATGATCTTGGGCAGGTCGGCGAGTTTGGTAACCCGGAAGGCCTTGCAGTGCATGGCTTCGATGAGCTTGCAGAAGTCGGGGTTGTGCATCTCGGTGTGGCTGTAGCGCTCGTCGTAGAAGAGGTCTTGCCACTGCTTGACCATGCCTTGGAAGTCGTTGTTGAGGATGATCGACTTGGCGTGGATCTTGTACTGCGCGGCGGTGGTCATCTCCATGGCGGTCATGGAGAAGCTGCCGTCGCCGTCGATGTTGACCACCGGCAGGGGCTTGCGGCCCTCGGCTTTGGCCAGGATGTCTTCGCCCACCTGGCCGCCGACGCTGGCGGGCACGCCAAAGCCCATGGTGCCCAGGCCGCCGCTGGTGAACCAGCGGCGGGGGTGGGTGTACTTGAAGAACTGCGCGGCCCACATCTGGTGCTGGCCCACGCCGGTGGTGACGATGGCTTCGCCGCCGGTGGCTTTGTAGAGCTCTTCGACCACGGCCTGGGGCTTGAGGTGGAACTCGCGCTCGTCGTGGGCGTAGCGGAAGGGCTGTTCTTTTTTCCACGCGGCGAGCTGGGCGAACCATTCTTTGCGCGGGCTGGGCTTGAGAAGCGGCAGCAGCAGCTCGAGGTTTTTGCGGGCGTCGCCTTCCACGCCGATGGTGACGGGGATGGCTTTGTTGATGTTTTCTGGGGCGATGTCGAAGTGGATCAGCCCGCCGGTGCCCGCGGCTTCGGCGGCACGGGCGGTGGGGGCGAAGGCGTCGATCTTGCCGGTGACCCGGTCGTCGAAGCGGGCGCCGATGCTCACGATCACGTCGGCGTCGCGGACGGCCCAGTTGGCGTAGGCCGCGCCGTGCATGCCCAGCATGTCGAGGCTGCGGGGGTCGGTTTCAGGGAAGGCGCCCAGGCCTTGCAGGGTGGTGGTCACCGGCACGTTGGCGGCGTCCACGCACTTGCGCAGCACGTCCACGCCGTCGGAGAGGATCGCGCCTTGGCCCACGTAAAACAGCGGGGTTTTGGCGTTGTTGATCATGTCCGCGGCACGCTGGATCTCGCTGCTCGTGCCTGCCTCGCGGATGTGGTATCCCGGCAGGTGGGGCTGGTCGTACACCGGCTGGGTGATGGTGGCGGCGGTCACGTCTTTGGGCAGGTCGACAAACACCGGGCCTGGGCGGCCGCTGGTGGCGATCATGAAGGCTTGATTGATGGCCCGCGGGATGTCTTCGGGCCGCTTGACCAGCACGTTCCATTTGGTGCAGGGCCGGGTGATACCGGTCATGTCGGCTTCTTGGAAGGCATCGGTGCCGATCGCGCCCGTGGCCACCTGGCCGGCGAAGACGATCAAGGGCGTGCCGTCCATCAGCGCGTCTTGCATGGGGGTGACGGTGTTGGTGGCGCCCGGGCCGCTGGTGACTAGCACGATGCCCGGCTTGCCGGTGACCCGTGCGTAGCCTTCGGCCATGTGGCCGGCGCCTTGTTCGTGGCGGCTGAGGATGAAGTTGAATTCTTCGGCCTGGTGGATGGCGTCGAAGACCGGCAGGATCGCGCCGCCGGGGTAACCAAAGATGGTGTCGACGCCGTGCTCGGCCATCAGGCGGTGGAAAGCCTGGGCGCCGGTGAGGCCTTTGTATTTGTCGGTGGGGGTGCCGTGGCCCTGGCTGAGGGCGCTGGCGGAAAGCTGCTGGGGGGATGAAGTGCTCATGGGCTGTTCTTAGGTTTTTTTTAAAAGGACGCGGCGGGCCGAGGGGCACGCGGGCGGTCGGGGGTCAGGTTTGGGGGCCGCCGCCTCGACTCGTGGGCAACGAGCGGTAACGGGGTTTGCGTTGAATGCTTGGGGCCGGGTGATCCGGCGGGTGGTCGGTGCGGTGCGGGTCGTCCGCTCACCTAACGACCACGCCAAACGCAACCACCGCGCCGGGAATGGTTCCGTTGCTAAAAACAGTCACGCCTTGGGCGGGCCGAAAGGGCATCGCAAGAGTATATCGAGCGATTCACGCAGGGTGAAGGGCGAGCTGAGGCCGGGCTTGCTCGACGTCTTCAGACAGGTCGCCCACTAAGTAGAGCACCATGCCGTTCTCGCGCCACACCATGATACGTCCGGCCTGGGGGCCGTCGGCGGGGGGGCCATAGACCTGGCCCTGAGCGAGATCCAGGCGTCCGTCATCGGGCCGCAGCCACAGAGACAGGGCTTGGCCTTGGTCGTTGCCATACACCACGTGAACCGCGCCGGATCCGGGCACCGTGCAGTGTCCGGCCCCGCGGTAGCGGTAGCCCAAGGCGGATAGATCGAGTTGGACCGAGTCCAAGCTTCCGTCGAGAACGTCCGTCAGGCCGTTTTTGAGGCCGGCGAGGGTTTCGGGGAAGAGCTGGTTTTGGAACAGGGCCGAGGGGTCGGATCCGCACACCTCGTGCCGCCGGTCGAAGCGGGCGGCCTGGTCGGTGTTGATCACCTGGACGATCGACATCGATGTGGCTTGTGGGCCTGGGCGCAGGGTTTTGAGGGCGCCGACCACCGCCACGGTGCTGACGGCGATCAGGGCTGCGGCGGCGACGGCGCCGATCCAGCGGCTGGGCATGATGCGGCCAATGACTGCCGGAGGGGGCGTGTGGGCTTGGGTCAGTTGGGCGCGTAGGGCGTCTGGGCAGCGGTGTGCGGGGCTGTCCATCACGCGTGAGCAGGCCTCGCGCAGGCGATTTTGCTCGGTGATGCGCTGGTCCAGGGCCTCTTGGCCGCCGGCGTCGGCCGCTGCGGATTCGCGTGCGGCGACGTCCATGGGGGCGTCGGTGTCGGCGTCGGCCAGGGCTGCCACGCGAGCGAAACGGATGTCGTTGGGGGTGGGGCTGGGCATGGCAGGCAAACGCACGGGGTGAAAAAACGAAGTCTTTGTCAGTGTCTTGCAGGGTCAACCGCCCGCTAAGGCAGTCTGTTCCCAAAAACGTTCGTTTCTTGTGAAAAAGGTGGTTTTGGCGATAAAAATCCGTTTTTAAGACGGTGGGCTGGGTGTGATCCGGTGTTCCTTGGCGTAATCGGCCAATTGGGTGGTCAGGATTCCCCTGGCCCGGTAAAGCCGGCTCATCACGGTGCCCAGGGCCACGCCCAAAACATCGGCGATTTCACGGTATTTGAGGCCCTCCACGGCCCACAACAGCAGCGTTTCGCGGTAATGGTCCGGAAGCTCTTCGATGGCGTTTTTTAAGCGGTCATCGACCTGTTCCCAGTCCAGGTGCTGCAGATCCCAAGCCGGTGGGGGCTCGTCTTGGGGGCTGGGGGTGGCGGTGTGGATCCAGTCGTCGGGGATCGTGGGTTCGCGTTTGCGCTTGCCCATCCGCGTGTAGAAGGTGTTGTGCAGGATCTTGAAGAGCCACGGACGCACCCCGTGGTCGCGCAGTTCAAAGCGGCCCTCGGCTTTAAAAGCTTTTAAATAGGTCTCTTGCGTGAGCTCTGCGGCCTCGTCGGGGTGACGGCCCAAATGCATGGCCATGCGGTAAACCGCATCCATTTCTTCGAGGGCGAGTTCTCTAAAAGCTTCCGAGTCCACGGGGAGAGCTTATCAAGCACCACGCGGTGCGGGGGCGGGGTTGCTACGCTCGACGTATGCAGAGCCAAGATCAAGCAGACATCGTGATTGGGGTGATCGGGGGCAGCGGCCTGGGGGATGCCTTGGGCGGCGAGGCGGGCAGTGCTCAGACCCTGGACACCCCCTTTGGGCCGCCCAGCGGCCCGGTGACGCGGGCGCAGTGGAACGGCACCCCGGTGTATTTGCTGCAGCGCCACGGCCCAGGGCACGTGTTGAACCCCAGCGCGGTGCCGTATCGCGCGAATATCCACGCGATGAAGCAGTTGGGGGTCACCCACCTGCTGGCCAGCGGGGCCACCGGGTCGCTGCGTGAACACCTGCGGCCCGGGGAGTTGGTCGTGATCGATCAGGTGATCGACAAGACCTACCGCCGGGCCAACACGTTCTACGAGCACGCGGCGGTGCACGTGGAACTGGCCGAACCGTTCTGCCCGGTGATGCGGTCGTGGCTGCTGGCGGCCGCGGCCCGCACCCAGGGGGCCGATGGCGGGTCGGAGGTGGTGGTGCACGACGGCGGGACTTACGTGTGCATGGAGGGGCCCGCGTTCTCGACGCGTGCCGAATGTGCCATGCACCGGCAGTGGGGCGGTGACCTGATCGGCATGACCGCCATGCCCGAGGCGAAGCTGGCCCGCGAGGCCGAGATCGCTTACGCCATGGTGGCCATGCCCACCGACTACGACTGCTGGCGCCCCCGCGAGGGCGGGGCCGAGGGCCTGGACTTGCTGCAGGAAATCATCGGGAATCTCAAAAAAGCCACCGCGGCCAACCTGGAGCTGATGAAAGCCGCCCTTGCGGATCTGTCGGTTCTCAAAGCCTCGCCCAGCCCCGCACACGAGGCCCTGGCTTTGGGCATTTGGTCGGATCGCAGCAAGATCCCCGCGGCCGAGGTTGAGCGGCTGAAGGTGCTTTGGGGCCACCGGCTTGGTGGGGGTTAATGCGGCGGGGGTGAGCCGGAGGGCCGGCCTGAATCGGGTTCGCCGCCGCGTTTGCGGTCGGCCAACTCGCTGCGGTTGATTGCAACGTGCTGTGGAAAATCAAAAGCCAAGCGGACCCTGTCGCCTTGGACCGCCACGACCTGGATCTCCCCCAGCGGGTTGGCGGGGTCTCCGATCAGCACTTTTTCACCGACGCGACGCGACAGAGCAAGCATGACGGATTCCTTGTCGCGAGAGACGTGCGCTGCGCTTTTAGTCGATCTGGTCGACGCCCGTGACCTCGGGCACCCGCTCGCGGAGGGTGCGTTCGATGCCGTGATACAGCGTGACCGCGCTTGACGGGCATCCCACGCACGCCCCGTGGAAGCGGATGCTGGCCCGCCCCGCGTCGCTGACGTCCACCAGCTCGATGTCACCGCCGTCGGCCTGGACCGCGGGGCGGATGCGTTCGATCACCGCCGCCACGCGTTGGTGCAGGTCGGTCTCCTGCGTGGGGTCCGATGGCGTGGTGGGTTCTGGGGTACTCATGCTTGCATGATAGGGCACAAGTGGCGGGGCGCATGGCCGCGACCGATTGACGGCCGTGGCGGCCGGTGATACGGTAATCGGCCCGGCCGCGTGAGCGGGCGGGGCTGTTCGATAGGCCCGAGGCCACCGCGTCTCTGAGCCCAAGACTGCAAAGAACGCCACCCGGCGTTACCACTGGCGAGCCATCGCTTCCATGCCGGCTTGTCACGCACGCCTGTGCCGCTACATTACGCGGCCGTCCGGACCCTTCGGGCGTGCTGCAACTTATTCGCCGCCCTAGCTCAGTGGTAGAGCACACCCTTGGTAAGGGTGAGGTCGTGGGTTCAAATCCCATGGGCGGCTCTTCCGAGGCCATGCCTCGCCCGTGACGACCCGACGGCCTGATGGCCCACGGTCCCAATTCATGGTTTCAACCGCCACCGGCGGAACAGAAACCGACCTTGCTAACCCCGGTCCCACAAAGACCAAAACTAACCGCGGAGACTTACTGACATGGCCAAGGGTGTATTCAACCGGACCAAACCGCACGTGAACGTGGGCACCATCGGCCACGTCGACCACGGCAAAACTACCCTGACCGCGGCCATTACGGCCGTGCAGGGATCCAAAGGCTTGGCAGAACACGTGCCTTACGACGAAGTCGCCAAGGCCTCGGCCAGCGACGGGCGTCGCGACGCGACCAAGATCGTGACCATCTCGACCTCGCACGTCGAGTACGAAACCGACAGCCGGCACTACGCCCACGTCGACTGCCCAGGCCACGCGGACTTCGTGAAGAACATGATCACCGGTGCCGCCCAAATGGACGGCGGCATCCTCGTGGTGTCGGCGGCCGACGGCCCCATGCCGCAAACCAAAGAGCACGTGCTGCTCGCCCGCCAGGTGAACGTGCCCAAGCTCGTTGTCTTCCTGAACAAGGTGGACCTGGTCGACGACCCCGAACTGCTTGACCTCGTTGAGCTCGAAGTTCAGGAACTGCTCGAGAAGTACGACTTCGAAGCCGACACCCCCATCGTCAAGGGAGCCGCCTTCCCCGCGCTGTCGAACCCAGAAGACGCAGAGAAATCGGCCTGCATCGCCGAGCTGATGAACGCCATCGACACCTGGATCCCCGAGCCTGAGCGTGAAAACGACAAGCCCTTCCTGATGTCGGTCGAAGACGTGTTCTCGATCAAGGGCCGCGGCACCGTGGCCACCGGCCGTGTTGAGCGTGGCGGCGTCAAGGTCGGCGACAAGATCGAAATCGTGGGTCTGGGCGATACGCTCGAAACCACCGTGACCGGTGTTGAGATGTTCAACAAGACCCTGGATTCGGCGATTGCCGGCGACAACTGCGGTGCTCTGCTCCGCGGCGTCGAGAAGGACCAGGTTCAGCGCGGCCAGGTGCTCGCAGCACCCAAGTCGATCACGCCACACAACAAATTCGAGGCTGAGATCTACATCTTGACCAAGGAAGAGGGCGGCCGCACCAGCCCGTTCTTCGCCGGCTACAAGCCTCAGTTCTACTTCCGCACGACCGACGTGACCGGAGGCATTGAGCTCACCGGTGGCGCCGAGATGGCGATGCCTGGCGACAACATCAAGGTTGTTGTCGACCTGGGTGAGAAGGGTGTCGCCATGGAAGAAGGCGTTCGCTTCGCCGTTCGTGAAGGCGGCCGCACCGTCGGGGCCGGCGTGGTCACCAAGATCGTCGCCTGATTAACGTAGTAAAAACCATCGCGTGTGCGGGCCTTAACGGCCCGCACACGCTTGTTGAAGCAGACCTGTTAAGCCAGACATGCAGACCCCAACCCGAAGCAGTGTTCGCAAGATCGCCGCTTCGACCCCTTCCGTAAGAAAAGAGCCCCGTTATGGCCAAGTCCAAAGATGCCGTCGAATACGTCTGGCTGCAGTGCACCGAAACCGGTGATCTGAACTACCGTACCCCGGTCAACGTCAAGGGCGGCCTGCCCGAGAAGATGAAGACGGGGCTGAAGAAGTACTCGCCCAAGCTGCGCAAACACACCCTGCACAAGATCAAACGAAAGTGACACGCAAGTGAGATGTGCGAAGTTTGAGGTGCGTAGCCGGGCACCAAGAACACGAAGCTCCAAGGGGGTTTCAATTCGCACTTCGAACTCAAACCCTCGAACTTCACCTTACGGGCGTAGCTCAGTTGGCTAGAGCAGCGGATTCCAAATCCGCAGGTCGTGGGTTCGAGTCCCTCCGCCCGTGTTACTGATTGTCCCCGCAGGCTCGCGCCTTACGCAAGAAGCAGAATGTGCTCGCCCGCGGTTTGGCGTGGCGGGCCGGGAAAGAACCTGTCATGGCAGTGACCCTCTATAAACCTGGTCAGGGTTACTACACCCGGATGCTCTCGGCCATCGGAGCCGGCATGCTCGTGCTCGCCGGTGCGGCTTGGCTGTACCTCACGGTGGTGCCCCGCTACTTCGGCGGCCATGACAAACTTCTGGTGATTCAAGCATGTGCGTCGACTGGGCTGGTGGTAGCCATGGCCATCGCGATCTACATCGTGCTTAACCGCCCGCGGGTCGTGGACTTCATGATCGCCGTCGAGGCGGAGATGAAGAAGGTCAACTGGCCGTCGCAGAAAGAAGTCATCGGATCCACGTGGGTTGTGATTCTGGGAACCTTCCTCTTCGCGGGGTTGCTTTTCCTAGTCAACCTCGTCTTTGGCTGGTTCTTTCTCTGGATTGGCATCCTGTCCCCCACCTCCCCAGCGGGCTGAGTCTGGGCGTCGGCTGTTCGGCGGGACAGCACCCTTTTTGATCCCCCTGCGAAAGCCGAGCACGGCACCATGAGCGACGACAGCACCACCAGCGGCCCAGCCGAATACGACGAATACAACATGCCTGACGGCGTCGATGCCAAAGCGGTCTCGGCCGCCGCGGAAGCCGGAGGCGCCTCGACCGATCTGGACGACCAGATCGACGAAGAAGAGCTGCTGGTGACCCCGGGAATGAACTGGTTTGTGCTTCGCGTGGCGAGCAACAAAGAATCGTCCGTGCGTGCGACCTTGCTCAAGAAGATCAAGATCGAAGGCTACGACGGCGAACACGAAACCAAGCCTCACCTGGTCAACCGCATTCTCGTGCCCACCGAGAAGACCAAGACCATGAAGGCCGGCAAGCAGAAGATCGTCGAGACCAAGCTGTACCCCGGCTACGTCTTCGTCGAGATGCAGCTGGAAGACGACGGCCGCATCCCCCAAGACGTGTTTTTCCTGATCAAGGAAACCACCGGCGTGGGCGACTTCATCGGCACCGCCGGCCGGCCCAGCCCCATGTCGATCCCCGAGATCGAAAAGATGCTCATGGCCTCCAAGCCCGCGGAAGAACAGCCGCAGGTCAAGATGGAGTTCCAGAAGGGCGACCACATCCGCATCACCAGCGGCGCTTTCGAGAACATGGAAGGCACCGTCGACGAGCTCATGCCCGACCAGGGCAAGGTCAAGGTCATCGTCACGATCTTCGGTCGGGCCACGCCCATCGAACTCGAGTACTGGATCATCGAGAAGTTCGAAGAGTAGCGGGCTACGGAGGTCGGAGGCCTGGGGGGCGTTTCGGCCTGCTACGCCACCGCCTCGCGAATCCGCTCTCCTCCGAGGGCCCCCGAGGGGCCTACTCCGTCGATCGGATCCCCGAGGCGGCGGCTCGCTTACGGCCGAAACACCCCCCAGCCCTCCGACCTCCTTCGCTCGCGCTGGGCTAGCCTCGGCTGGGGCCGGGGTAGTGATTGCTTTGTTTTTTGGCGGTGGGCGCTTTGGCGTGGTGCGCGTCCGCGTGACGAATCCGTCTTCCTCCGAGAACCCGCAAGGGGTCCACTCCGTCTTCCTCGGACGGCCCGCAAGGGGCCCGCTCCGTCGATCGGATCCCCGAGGCGGCGGCTCGCTTACGGCTCGGGGCTGGGGGGGCAGGTGTTGTTTTGAGGGCTGGGGCTTGGGCAGGGGGGTTTGGGCTTTGGTGTGTGTGGGTGCGTTTTGGGGGGGTGATGGGGAGGGGGGCTTATAAAAATCTGTTTTCGGGGGAGATATGGCGTATGAACAAGGGTCATAGAGCATGTTGGCCGATAGATGGGTTGAGGCGGGCCGATTTGGTCTGCGTGCAGATCCTCCTACCAGGAGCAGAAGCATGTCCATCATGGGTACTGGAGCGGCGGCGTCGGTGGCGCAGACGGGCTTGATTGCCCAGCAGCAAGGCCGTGCGGCGGACAAGGCGGTGGGGGATCGCAAGCGTGCGGCCGATGTGTCGGCGGCGGCGTTTGAAAAGCGGCTCAAAGGGCCCGCGGAAACAGACGACACGCCGAGTGAACTGCCGGATCGCGGTGCGCTGGGCTACGAAAACCTCTACGGACCCGACGGGCAGGTGCACGGGCCGGGTTTTGACGACGCGACCCCGGACGGGGATGCCGATGGCCCACCGCCGCCGCGGGCGAAGCTCGACGTCACGGGCTGATAACGTCGGTTACGAACCACTTACGCACTGTTTATCCACCGGTCGTCGATGCTTGTGGGCATGGGTGATTCGCTGTGGATCGTGGTGTTGGGCGCGCTGTGTGTGGCCTTGGCCGCCGGCATGGTGTTGCTGGAGTGTGCCCGCCGCCGCCTGAGCGCGGCAAACCGGGTGCTGGACACCGAGCTGGCGGTGAGCCGGGCGGGGCTGTCGGACACCGAGCGGCGCTTTGACGCGGCCCACGACCAGTTGGCCGAGTCGTTTCGCGCTTTGTCGGCCGATGCGCTGCAGGCCAGCAACGAGCAGTTTTTGCAGCTGGCCCGCGCGACGATGCGCGCCGACCGCGAGCGGGCCGACACCGAGCTGGGCCGTCGTCAGCAGGCGGTGGAAGCTTTGGTGGGGCCCATTCAGGACAAGCTTGCCGCCGCCACCGCGGCGATCGAGACCACCGAGCGCTCGCGCCGCCAGGCTTATGGCGGGTTGAAGCAGCAGCTTGCGGCGATGGTCGAAGGCCAGCAGCAGCTGCGCGGCGAGACGGCGGGCTTGGCCCGGGCGCTGCGCCGCCCCGAGGTGCGTGGACGCTGGGGCGAGATGCAGCTGCGCCGGGTGGCCGAGCTTGCGGGCATGGCCGAGCACTGCGACTTCACCCAGCAAGCCTCGGTGGCGGCCAGCGGCGGCGGGACACTGCGGCCGGACATGGTGGTGGCCCTGCCGGGCGGGCGCGAGATCGTGATCGACGCCAAGGCCCCGATGGATGCCTACCTGGACGCGGCGGAAACCGACGACCCGGTGGTGCGCCAAGACCGGCTGGCGGCCCATGTGCGGCAGATCGAGGCCAAGGTGCGCGAGCTGGGGGGCAAGCGTTACCAAGACCACTTTGCCAGCGCCGACTTCGTGGTGCTCTTTATCCCGGGCGAAAGCTTTTTGTACGCCGCGGTGGAGCAGAAGCCGGGGCTGATCGACGACGCGCTGGCCAGGGGGGTGGTGGTGGCCACGCCCACGACGCTGATCGCGCTGCTTAAGACCGTGGCCCTGGGATGGCGGGAAGAACAGCTGGCGGCCAACGCCGTGGAAATCAAAGCGCTGGGCGAAGAGCTGCACCGGCGGCTGGGCACGCTCGTGGGGCACCTCGAACGGCTGGGCCGCTCGGTGGGGCGGACGGTGGAGCACTACAACAAGGTGGTGGGCAGCTTCGAGTCGCAGGTGATGCCCCAGGCCCGGCGCTTCGAAGCCTTGGGCGTGGACTCGGGCAGCCCGCTGCCCGATGCGGGCGCGTTGGCGGGGTTGGAGCAGTTGCCGCGGCCGTTGACCATCGCGGACGACGACGCGGCCTGAGGCGGTGGATCAAACGCGCCCGGGTAGCTCGGTGTCCACTTGCGGGCGCGAGCGACGCAGGGTGGCGCAGTCCAGGCGTTGGGGCAGGGCGATCGCCGGTTCGTGTTCCAGAAAATACGCCAGCGCCGCCCGGGCCACCCGCGAGGGCTTGTGCTGGCCGCGGCACCACAGGTCATAGTCCTGGAAGCTCAGCGACAGCAGGCAGCGGTGCACGCGGCCGTCGACAAAGACCGACGCCTCGTAGCGCCAGCCCGAGGCGTCTTCGGTTTCGGGGCCCAGTTCGAGGTCAGCCATCGGTCTACGATAGCTGGCCATGACACGCTTTACCGCGATTCAACCCGAAGACATGGACGCCGACCCGCCGCCGCTGGCGATCCGCCGCCACACCGACCG
>JALZVY010000030.1 GCA_023300125.1 Phycisphaera sp. | reverse complement strand
TATGAGGTGGATGCCTGCGTGGCGGAGATCAACCGCATGGCGGCGGCGGGGGCGGATGTGGTGCGGGTGGCGGTGCCCAATAAGAAGGACACCGCGGCGCTCAAGGACATTCTGCCGCAGGTGCGGGTGCCGATCGTGGCGGATGTGCACTTTCACTTTGGCCGGGCGCTGGAATCGGTGGAGGCGGGGGTGCACAAGATCCGCCTGAACCCGGGCAACATCAGCGACCGCAAGCAGGTGGAGGAGGTCATCGCGGCGTGCAAGGAGAAGTCGCTGCCGATCCGCATCGGGGTGAACGAGGGCTCGATCATCGAGCGCAAGGACAAGCAGAAGCGGCTGAAAGAGCTGGGCGGGGTGTTTGGCGACGACAAGCACGGGCACTTTTTGGCGATCATGATCGCCAAGCTGGAAGAGTACCTGGACATCTTTTACGAGAATGATTTTTACGACCTGACGATCAGCGCCAAGAGCCCGGACCCGCAGCTGGTGATCCGGGCGTATACCGAGATCAGCAAGCGGTTCGATCACCCGCTGCACCTGGGGGTGACGCACGCGGGGCCGAAAGAGACCGGCACGATCCGCAGTGTGGTGCCGCTGGGCCACCTGCTGGCCAGTGGCATCGGCGACACGGTGCGCATCAGCTATGCGAACGACCCGGTGTATGAGGTGGAGGACGCGCTGGAGATGTTGTACTGCTTGGGCCTGCGTGAGCGCAAGGGGGTGGACTTGATCGCGTGTCCGACCTGCGGCCGCATTGAAGTGGATTTGTTCACGCTGGTGCAGGACGTGCGCAAGACCCTGGCCGACCAGATTGCTTTGCCGATCAAGGTGGCGGTGATGGGCTGCATTGTGAACGGCCCGGGCGAGGCCGAGGGCGCGGACGTGGCGGTGTTTGCCGGCAAGCAGCGGGGGATTATCTATGTGCAGGGCGAAAAGGTGGCCACGGTGCCCGAGGCGGAGATCTTGGGGGCGCTGCTGAAGCACTGCTTGGATTTTGAAGCGCGCGTGAACGCCGGCGAGGCGAAGCTGGGCGAGAAGGTGGTGGACATCGTGCCGCCGGACCCGATCGGTGAACTGGGCAGCGGGGCGGCGAAGATTGCGGCCGGGGATGTGACGCAGGTGACCGTGGGCGGCAGCGGCAACGGGGGCTAGGGGCGGGCGCGGTGGTTGGAGCGCAGCGACCACGAGCTGATCGAAAACGCAGACAGCGTGGTTGTTGCGCCCTGTCGCGCCCTGGGGCACCCTGTCGCGCTCTGGGGCGACTTGGTGGTGAGCGAGGGCGCCAAACGCCGCAACGGGTGGGTGGGGGGCACGCCCGAGGGTGGGGTGTATCGGCTGGCGAAGAACACCGGTGGGCACAGCGCGTTTGCGGGCAGCTGCTTTGGCCCCGACGGGTTGACGTTGTGTACCCATATCCAGGGCGATGGCCTGACGCTGGCGATCACCGGGCCGTGGTGACACGGGCGCAGGTGTTGGCGGCAGGGCGGTGGCCGGGTTAACGTTTGAGCCATGACGACGCTGCCGCCGGTCATCGAGAACAACCGTGTGGTGACCCCGCACCGCCGTGTGCGGGCGGGGGTGCGGCGCACGCTGTGGCGCTACGGCCTGTTTGTCTTGTTGTTGGTGCTTATGCTGCTGTTCTTGGTGGGGCCCATCGCTTTGACCGTGGCCGGGGGTTTCGTGGACCAGGCCACGGGCGGGTTCACGACCAAGTATTTTTTTGCCCAAGGCTTTGGGGTGCTGCGTGACCCGCTGTATCAGCGCGGCTTGATCAACGCGCTGATGATTGCCACCTGCACCACCGCGATCTGCTTGGTGGTCACGCTGCCGATGGCGCTGATCGCCGCCCGTTACGACTTTCCGGGCAAAGCGGTGATCACTTCGCTGGTGCTGGTGCCGCTGATTCTGCCGCCCTTTGTCGGGGCCATCGGGGTGCAGGCGATCTTGGGCCGTTTTGGCATGGTCAACAGCTTGCTGGGGGAAATGGGCTTGATCGACCCCACGGGGCCGGGGATCGACTTCTTTGGTGGGGCGTTGGGCGGGCGCTTTGTGCCGGTGGTGATCATGGAGGCGCTGCACCTGTATCCCATTTTGTATTTGAACACCGTGGCGGCGCTGTCCAACCTCGATCCCTCGCTGGATGAGGCGGCCAGAAATCTGGGGGCTGGCCGGTGGAAGCGGTTTTGGCGGTGCACGCTGCCGCTGATCGTGCCGGGGGTTTTTGCGGGGGCGACCATCGTTTTTATCTGGAGTTTCACCGAACTGGGCACCCCGCTTATGTTCGAGTTCAAGACGGTTACCCCGGTGCAGGTGTTTTACGGGCTTACGGACATCGAGAGCAACCCGCGGTCGTTCGCCTTGGTGGTGGTGATGCTGGCGGTGGCGGTGGCGTGTTATGCGGTGGCCAAGGGGGTCTTCGGCGGCCGGTCGTATGCCATGCAGAACAAGGCCACGGCCGCCACGCACACCCCAAGGCTGCGCGGCTGGCGTGGACTGGGGGCCTTGGTGTTTTTTGCCGGGGTGATCTTTTTGGCGGTGCTGCCGCACCTGGGGGTGGTGCTGTCGTCGGTGGCGGTGGACGGCACGTGGTACCGCTCGGTGTTGCCCGGGCAGTTCACGGGGGATCATTACCTCAATGCGCTGACCCACGAACTGGCTTTGCCCAGCATCCTGAACAGCCTGTTTTATGCGGGGTTGGCGGTGGTGTTTTGTGTGGCGATGGGTTTGGCCATCAGCTATCTGAACGTGCGGGCCAAGATCCGCGGAGGCGGCTTGCTGGACACCTTGGCCATGCTGCCCTTGGCGGTGCCGGGCCTGGTCATGGCTTTTGGCTACGTGGCCTTGAGTCTGTGGATCCAGCGGCACGCCGCGGGGACTTGGTTTGAGTCTGCGGCTGGAAGGGTTGCGGTGCGCGGGCAGAACCCCAACCCGTTGGTGTTTTTGGTGATTGCCTACACCATCCGCCGCTTGCCCTATATCGTTCGCGCCGCCAGCGCAGGTCTTGAGCAGACCAGCGGGGACCTGGAAGAGGCGGCGCTGAACCTGGGGGCGTCGCCCGCCACGGCGGTGCGCCGTGTGGTGGTGCCGTTGATTTTGGCCAACCTGATCGCCGGGGCGATTTTGGTGTTCAGCTTTGCGATGCTTGAAGTGAGCGACAGCCTGATCCTTGCCAGCAAGCAAGAGCACTACCCGATCACCAAAGCGATCTGGGAGCTGTTCAACCGCTTGGGCGACGGCCCGGCAATCGCCAGCGCTATGGGGGTGTGGGCGATGGTGCTGCTGACCGTGACTTTGGTGGGCGCCAGTGTGATGATGGGCAAGAAGCTTGGATCAATTTTCCGGGTGTGAGTGCGTGAGATGCCGGGCTGCCGTTAGGATTGACCCGCGGCCGATTGCATGACAGTGAAAGCCAGCCTATGAGTCGATCCTTTCAAGCGTATTTCGAGTGGGTCACGCACTTCAGGCGGCGCCCGGTGACGCGGCGCGGGGTCATGGCGTGGTGCTGCAGCTTGTTTTGGGTGCTGTCGGCGAGTCTGGCGCAGCCGACGGGGCCCGACACCAGGGGGCCCGACACCAGGGGGCCGGCGAACGGGGTGTTGTGGATCCACGGCGGGGGGCGCGTGAACGCCGGGGAGTTTGTGGCGCTGGTGAAGGAGGCTTCGGGCAAAGAGCAGCCGGTGATCCGGGTGATCACCACCGCCCTGGGCAAGCGCCGGGCCGAGGATTTTGAAAAGGGCGTGCCGTTTCGCATGGTTCGCACGCTGAAAGGGCGCTTTGACCTTGCGCACGTGACCGAGCTGTACACCTTGTCGAAAGAGCAGGCCGACAGGCCTGCGTTTTATAAGCAGATCGACAGCGCCGACGCGGTGTACATGACCGGGGGCAACCAGTGCTTTTTGACCGACGCGTTCTTGGGCACCGAAACGTTCGCGGCCCTGGAAAGGCTGCTGCAGCGGGGCGGGGTGGTGGCGGGCGCGTCGGCGGGGGCGCAGGTGCAGTCGTCGTTTATGACCCGGGGCGACTACACCCGGCGTCGGATACTGGGCGACATTAAGCACCAGCAAGGGTTTTCGTTCGTGCGCAACGCGGCGTTTGACGTGCATGTCGAGGAGCGCGGCCGGGAAAACCACCTGCTGCGGGTGTTTCGGGCCAAGCCCGGGCAGCTGCAAGACCCGGGTCTGAACCCGCTTGATCTGCTGGGCATCGGCATTGACCAGGGCACGGCGATCGTGGTGACCCAGGACCGTTTTCGTGTGACGGGCAGGGGCAGGGTGTACATTTTCGACCCCAGGCGGTGGGATCGCAGTGACCCCGCGTCGTGGACGTACCAGACGTTGGCGTCGGGTGGCCGCTTTGATATGCGGCGCCGGGTGGTGATCGAAACGCCTGTTTCCAGCCCTGAATCAGCGGGTGCGTCGCAGTAGGTCTTGGGGCGGCGATCCGCGTGTCCCACTTGCCCGACGCCTGCCGCATCTACTTGCCCGGTACGAAGTCGCGGTCGGTGGTCAGCAAAAAGGCGTCGAATTTGAAGCCGCCTTCGCGCATGCTGAACTGGAGGGTGTGGTCTTCGGGGGTGGCGACGTGGCAGCGTTGACCTGTATCGCTGACCCTACGGGGTCAGCTGCTTCGACCGCCTTGTCGCGTCACGTCTCGCTGGCGCCTACCCATGGCACTTTTTAAACAATCGGTTCTAGTCCCAGCTGGGGCCGACGCTGTCGGCGGTGAGCAGGGTGAGCTCGGTGGCCCCCAAGCCCGCGGCGGGGCCATTGGTTTTTGGCCGCCACAGCCCGTCCGGGCCTTTTTCCAGTTGTGGGTTCTTGCTATGCAGGCCCGGTGGAGGCTTGATGCCCAGCTCCGCCCCGTAGGCGAGGTTGCGTTCCCAGGTCCAGCCTGTGCCCATATCGCCTTCGAACAGCGGTGGGCCGTTGGACACGAATAGGTTGTTGCTGAAGGTCATGCGCTGGGCCAGCAAGCTGCGCTTGCGGGAGCCAACACCCCAGTCGAAACGGACCGCCGCGGCGCCGGGCCGCACCACCGTGTTGTGGGCGATCACCACTTCTTTGACTTGTTGATACCCGTTGGGTTTGGTGTTGGGGATACCTGCAGCGATGGATAACGCGCCTTGCGCACGGTCGTCGACGTCTGCGATGTAGTTGCCGGTGATCTTGTGACTTTCGCCGATGATTCGGATGCCGCCCGAGCCCTTCTTGCCTGTGCCCAGAAAGACGTTGTTTTCGATTGTGGCTCGGTGGCCGTGGCGGAGGGTGAGCGTTCCGGCACAAGCTTTGAACGTATTGCCGCGGAACACGTTGTCGCACGATTTGTTGGAGATGATCTCGATCTCGCCGTCGCAGCGTTCAAAGAGGTTGTTCTCCACGGTGACAAAGGCCGCCGTGTCGCCCTGCTTGCTGGTGCCCAGGCGCATGGTCTCAAAGCCGTTGCGGTCTTCGGGGTCGGCGGGACGGTTGAGCAGGTGGTTGTGGTCGATTTGGTGGTGGGTGGGAACGCCGTCGAGCCAGGCGACAACGGTGCATCCCGAGTGGTTTTGGCCGTCAAAGCGGCAGTGGTCCACACGGTTGTGGGTGCCGTACAAAGAGACCCAGAAGTACCGGGTGTCGGGGTCTTGGGGGTTGTAGTTGGCGATCCGCGTGTTGGTGAGCCGGCAATGCTGAGCGTTGCCCAAGGGGCCACGGAACTGGATGATGTGCGACAGGTCGCCGGGCGTGCCGTCTTGGAAGTTGATCCCCGAGACCACCAGGTGGCTGCCGGAGATCGAGAGGTTGGAGGCCCCGGTGACGGTGACGCCGCCGGGGGTCTGAGGGCGGAGGGTGATGGGCGCTTGGGCGGTGCCGGTTGCGGCGAAGACAATCTCTTGATCGCGCCATACCCCGTCGTCCATGACCAACACGTCACCGGGTTGCACGTTGGTAAGGGCGGCTTGGATGGCGTCGGCGTCGGCCACCGAGATATCTGCGGCGTGCACGCTCGGCGTGCTGAAGGTGGCGGCCAATAGCAACGCGGTGCAAGACAGGGCAAATTTCATCGTGAGGCCTGGGGAAGGGCGGCAGAGTCATCGGTGCCGCGTTTAGGGGAGGAAGGCGGGGTTATTCGGGTTCGCCGATGGGCTCGGTGGGTGGGGCGGCGGGTGGAGCGGCAGGCGCGTCCGACGGGGCGTAGCGCAGCACGTCGAATTCGACTTTGGACGTGCCGGCGTTTTGGTTGTAGACCCCGGCTTTGAAGTAATTCTTCAGTCCGTTCCAGTAGCTGACGTCTTTGGTGACCACGCTTTGGCCGCCGAGGATCACGCTCATCTGGCTGTTTTGCACGCGGATTTCCACGTCGAAAAACCCTTCGGGGCGCGGGCCAAGATCCACCCATTCAGAACCCAGGTTCTTGAGGGCGATGGGCTTGTCGGGGTCTTTGGGGGTGCGGATGGCGGCCCAGAGGTGATCTTTGTTGTTACTGCGCGACTTGCGCCAGGCCAGGCGGATCAGGGGTTTGTTGAGCCCTTGGTCGCCTATTTTCTTGTCGTGAATCTGCATGAAGGTGAATTGCCGCAGACTCGATGTTCCGGGGCGATGGATCTTGACGCGCCCAATCAACCGCTGGGCGATGGGGGTGGCGGTGTCCCAGTCGCCCGAGAGCTGGCGTAGTTCCGAGCGGTTGCTGTCGCCGCTGACGGTGAAGGTTAGGCGGGTCTTGGTGTCGTCAAGAAAGAAGTATTCGTTGGACTGGCCGGCAAAATCGCCTTGCTCGATCTTCGCGGGCGAACTGGTGGGGGCTTGCAGCTTGGAAGCGTCGAGGACCGAACGAAACTTTTCGATGTCGTAAGGGACCTTGGCCTGGGTGGCTGGGCACAGCACAAGCAGGCATGCTGTGGCAAGGGAGGCTGAAAACAGTCGGACGCGGAGGGTGTGCGAAGCCTTCATGAGGGGATCCTTACAAACGAGATATCGAGAATGACGTGGCGGCGCGGCTTATTGTTGCCGATGGAATTCAGGATTCGTCGCGCTGCTTACTTTGCTTGGCGGCATAAACAAACAAGATGCCGACCAGGGCGACGAAGCCGCCCACAAAAAGGATACCCAGTCTGCTTTGCATCGGGGCCTGGGGCTGAGTGATCACCACCAGGGCGCAGATGAACCCGCCGATGATGATGGCGAAGGCTCCCATGATGTTCAGCTGGCTGAGGTCGTTGCCTTCGCCCACTTCCTTGGCGAAGTCGATGGGGGTGTGCATGTTCTTGAAGAAGCGTTCGACCTTGGCGTGGTATTCGGTTGACGAGGTTTTCCAGAACGGCAGGGTGAGCAAGAAGCCGAGGGTCGAGGCTGTGATGTTGGCGAACACCACGGTGGCGAAGGCCCATTTTCCGCCAAAGAGCGCTTCGCAGTAGAGCGGAGTGCTTTTGATTGCTTCGGTGAGGCCTTTGTCGGGGCCAAACAAGTCGGCACTGTAAAACCCCACTGCGGACACGCTTAGGCCTACTGCGATCGATGCAATCGCGGCCCACGAGGGGGTCTTGCGGATGAGCAGGGCCAGCATCATCGGCACCGACAGGGGCAAAGCAAGCATCGCTCCCAGGTCGAGCATCAGCTCGAAGACACCCTTGTCGTCGCGGCTGGCGAAGTACAAGGCGAGGCCGATGATGATCACGCCGAAAGTGAATGATGATCCTTGGGCCAGACGCAGGCGTGGGTTGGCCGGGTCGGGTTTGATGCCGAACCAGCGCATGACCGCGGGGAAGATGTCGCGGACGAACATTGCTGCGTTTTTGTTCAGCCCGCTGTCGAGCGAGCTCATGGTGGCCGAGAGCATGGCCACCACCATCAGCCCCACGAGGCCCACGGGCAGCAGCTGGATGCTGACAATGGCGTAGCTGGCTTCGGCGACCTTGGGCAATTCGGTAAGAGCTTCGATGTCGGATTCATACAGCAGCCGGCCGGTCATCGGGGGGATGAACCAGATCAGCGATCCCATGAGCATGAGTGTTCCCGCCAGCAGGGCTGCTTTGCGTGCGTCGTTGCCGGTCTTCACTGCGTAGTAGCGCTGCGAGGCCTGCACGGTGTTGATCTTGATGACCTGGGCGACAAAGACGGCCAAGGCCCAGGCCAGGGTGTAGGTGTTTTTTCCGGTGAACACGCCTGGTTCGTTGATCACGCTGTATTTGTCTTTGAGTCCGGCGTCTTCGATATGGGAAAACAAGCCGCTGACACCGCCGAGTTTCTGCAGGCACAAGAAGGCGACCAAGATCGTGATGGGGATCAAGATCAGGGTTTGCAGAAAGTCGGTGGAGGTGACGCCCCACGACCCGCCGACGGTGGAGTAGAACAGGACGATCAGCCCGATGACGATGATGATGTGGTTGAGTTCGAAGCCGAAGACCGCGTGGCAGAACGTGGCCAGGCCCGAGAGCCACACCGCGGCGTACAACAGGCCCAGGGTGACCGTGAGCCAGGCGTAAAACTGTTGGGTGGCGGGGTTGAACCGGGCCCGGATGGCCTCGGGGATGGTGACCACCCGCATCTGCCGGAACCAGGGTCCGAACAGGGCGGCCACCAAAAAATATCCCATGGCGTTGGCCATGAAGATGACCATGACCGACCAGCCAGATTCGTAGGCGGCGCCGGCGGCCCCAGTGAAGGTCCAGGCGCTGAACTGCACCATGAAGGCACTGGCGCCCACCAGCCACCACGTTCCTTTGCAGCCGTTGCGGAAGTAGTCGCTGTCGTCTTTGTTGAATCGCTTGACCACCACCCCGATCGCGACGAGTAGCAGCAGGTAAACGCCGATCACGGTGTATTCGATCAGGGGGTTTTGCATTGGTGTTAAACGAGGGGGGCGTGGGCGCCGAATATTTTGTAGGTGCTGATATGTCTATAAAATCCGCTTAGCGGAATCTGATCTTTTCAGACGCCTGCTAAGCGAGATTTTTGCGCGCTTATATTCGGCCTGGTGCTATTTTGGGTGAGGTACTTACCCGTTGGGAAACCAGGACCCAATAGAATATTTGTTGAGTTGCGCTCGTTATTCTGCATCAAGATCGTAGATTAGACCTTTAAGGCCTTCGGGATCACCGATCGTGATTGCAGCTTCGGGTTTGTCAACGGCTGCGACGTGCCCGTCCAAGAAGGTGTAATTGGCTCGGCCTTCCAAGGTTCGTCCACCATCGGCATCGCGGTCATCCAAGCCGCTGTGCCGGTCGGGTTCGCTTTCTTGCCACCGTTCAATCGGCGATCCGGTATCGCTGAACGCAATCTGTCCGTCTACATCCCGGCGGTCTCCATCAATGCCAATAAATTGTTCCCAAGAATCTCCGATGAGCATACGGTTGGATGCAGACACGATTGTGTCGAGATTAATCCATCCCGTGACTGGCGACGAGCTGAAAGAAACTTTGGGGAGCGGGAAGTAGTTGTCTACGCCGTTATTAACCTGACGCAGTACATATCCATACCCGGTCTTGGTGCTATTAAAGCCGCTTGAGTTGGAAGCGTCTGCTGAACGGGTGATGTCGTATTCCGGGCACAGGAAGTTCTCGCGGATCCATCGGCTGCGATCGCTGTCGCCTGTGATGGCGTCGGAGGTTCTTTCCGCGACCATCACTTCAGCCAACTCTTGGAACCAAAGGCTGTCTCGACCAGTGCCTCCATCTTCTAGTGCAGCGTAAAACATTAGGCGACCACTGTTTTCGGCCCCCCAAATTTCGGTAGCAATGGCTCCTTGGCGGATATTACTTGCACACGCAATTGTACGTGCGGTCATGCGCGCTGATCCCAGTGCAGGCAGCAAGATGCCGATCAATAGCGCGATGATCGAGATGACCACCAAAAGTTCGATCAAAGT
>JALZVY010000029.1 GCA_023300125.1 Phycisphaera sp. | reverse complement strand
CAGCAAAGCGATTGGGGCGCCCCGAAGCTGACAGATGCGCAGCTTGATTACGCAGCATCCGACGTGCTGCACCTGCACGCGCTGGCCGGCAGCTATCTCGACCTGCGGCAGCTGCCCCGTCTAAGCCGCGCCGTGCCCACCGTGCTCACCCTGCACGACGCCTGGGCCCTGACCGGCGGCGGCCATCACCAGCACGCCGGCGACCCCCGCGCCGCCGCCGCCGCGCACAACCGCGCCGTCAAGCAAGCAGCCTTTGCCGGATCCCGCCTGCACGTCGCCGCCCCCAGCCAATGGCTTATCGATCAAGTCCCCAGCTCCATCCTCGAACCCGCGGCACTCGCCACCCACGTCGTGCCCCACGGCATCGACCCGCGCGTGTTTTCACCCGGCGACCGCGCTGCTGCGCGTGAACGCCTGGGCCTGCCCACCAGCGGCCGGCGCGCGCTCTTCGTCGCCTTTGGCGCAACCCCCGACCACCCCTGCAAAGACCTGCCCACGGTCACCGCCGCGGCGGTTCAATCCCAAACCCCCGATCTCACCATCGACATCGTCGGCACCGCCGGCCGCCGCAACGGCCGCGTGTGTTACCACGGCCCGGTGCGCGACCGCGACCGCCTGGCCGACCACTACCGCGCCGCCGACGTGCTGCTGCACGCCGCACACGCCGAAAACTTCCCCACCGTCATCCTGGAATCGCTGGCTTGCGGCACGCCGGTCATCGCCACCGCAGTGGGCGGCATCCCCGAGCAAATCCAAGACGGAATCACCGGCCTGCTCGTGCCTCCCCGCAGCCCCGAGGCCCTCACCCAGGCCGTCGATGGCCTGCTGGCCAACACCGCCCGCCACAACACAATGGCCTCCGCGGCCCGTCGGGCAGCGGAGGATCGCTTTGCGGTGACTGGCATGGCGCAGCACTACGTCAAGGTCTATGAGGCAGCGACCACGTGCTCCCCCGGCCCGTAAAACCGTGGGCGCATCCGCGCATCCCGTCCGGTTCCACGCCCGGTCGGCACAAAAAAAACCGGGCCCGAAGGCCCGGTTCAATCATGAATGTGAAAGAGGCTCAACCTCAGTCGCGACGGCGACGGGCCACCAAGGCTCCGAGGGCCAGAAGACCCGCAGGCAGCGCCGCGGGCGTGGGCACCGCGGTCACCGGAGCACCCGTCCCAGTGTCATCGGGGTCTGCGTCCACCCCGACGGCAGCGCCAGCGTCCGTCACATCACCGACCAGCGAGATGTTGTCCAGCAGCGCGCCGAAGCCTTCAGCGCCGTCATTCGCAAACGACAAGGTGCCGGCTTCGAGGGTTGTAAAACCAAAGGTGAAGGTCTCGAAATCGCTCTCGAATTCGTCTGCCTCAAACGTGATGGTTTCGCTGTAGTCGCCCAGAACCACGTTCACGACATCCGCCGAAGCCTGGCGGTTGTTACCCGCCAAGTCGAACGTCAACTCGTAGGTACCGGCCTCGAAAACCTGGTCGGTTTCGATCGTGGTTCCAAAGTCGCCCGCAAGATCGACGTAGTACCCGTTGCCCGGCAACTCGTCGGCCAGCGTGCCGTTTGGGCCGCTGCCAATGAGGTCAACCGCCGCACCCACCGCCGAGAAGCCCGTAGGTGTCACGGCGATCCCAGGCGTCTCGGCGTCAAAATCAGCAGAGAACTCGACGCTTTCGGCCGAGGCGAGGCCGGCAACCAAAACGGCGCTCAGGGTGTAGGCAAGATTCATTTTCATCGTAAGACTCCAAACAGGAAGGACGGACAAAGCACAAGGGAATAGGGATTACCCTAGTATACACAACATCGAGCAAACACCAAGCCTTACCTTATTGTAGCCAAAGCGATTAAAAAAGAGCCTCAGATGAGGTTGCGGGTATGCAAGCACAAGCGGGTGCCATGCGTGCGTGCCACTCTGTTTATCGGCCTTCAGGGCCCTGAATACCTCATAATTCCTCAAACCAGTTTTTCGCCCCCACACACCGGGACCGCGTGATCCCGGCTCTTGGAGATCTCGTTGGCCGTGCTGGGGGCAAAAGGACACCCACACGCCGCCCGGGTGTCCACGATCCGTCTGCTCAGCCACTCGGGTCAACGCCTTGCACGGCGAGGCCCGCACCACCCGCACGCTACAGCGCCTCCCCCCCCCGACTTCGTCTACGCCCTGCGAGCCAGCATCCAAGCCCCCCCGGTCGTGATTCAGCGCACCCCGTAGGAAACACCGCAGGTCGCGCCGGTCGAGCCAAACCTCCACACCCCGCTGGGGCCAAGTTTGGGTTGGGGTCCAAAAATGAGGTTGAGGGCCAAGGGACTCACCCCCGGCCAGCATCACACCGCCTCGATGTCCGACATCTTCTCGCTCACCAGCTTGTCCACCGTGCCCTCATACTTCTTCAGCAGATTCTGAATCTCGTCCTTGGCCCCCTTCACATCGTCCTCGCTCACCGGGTTGTCCTTGTCCTTGCCCGCAGCGTCCACATGCTTGTTCGCGTCGCGCCGCGCATTGCGGATCGTCACCTTCGCGTGCTCGCCCATCTGCTTCACACTCGACATCAGCTGTTTGCGGCGGTCGCCCGACAAGCTGGGAATGCTCAAGCGGATCTGCTTGGCATCCACCACCGGCGTCATGCCCAAGTTCGCCTTCTCCAAGCTCTTGGCAATCTCGTTGGCCGTGCTGGGATCAAAAGGCTTGATCAGCAGCTGGTTGCTCTCGGGCGCCGAGATCATCGCCACGCTGCGCAACTCGCTCTCTGCGCCGTAGCACTCGACCTTCACCATCTCCACCATCGACGCATTGGCCCGCCCGGTCCGCACGCCCTTCATCTCATGCTTGACGTGTTCCACGCCTTTTTGCATCGCTTCTTCGGCTTCAAGTTGGATTTCGTCGATTTCCATAGCGTTCTCCGGGCAAGGGGCAAAAAGCAAGGCAGCGCGTCCAGGGCTGACGCAACAGTTTAAACAGTCCACAACCTAAGCGTCGCTCACCACCACCCGCGTACCGATGGCCTCACCCTTCACCACCCGGGTGATATTCCCAGGCTTCTTCATATCGAAGACCACAATCGGGATGTTCTGCTCGCGGCACTGGGCAAAGCTGCCGATGTCCATCACCTTCAAATCCCGCTCGATCGCCTGATCAAACGTCAACTCGTCGTAGCGCACCGCATCGTCAAACTTATTCGGATCCTTGTCGTAGATCCCATCCACCTTCGTGGCCTTCATCACCACGTCCGCCCCGATCTCGCTGGCCCGCAAGCTCGCCCCGCTGTCGGTCGTGCTAAAGGGGTTGCCCGTGCCCGCGGCAAAGATCACCACCCGGCCCTTGTCCAGGTGCCGCAGCGCCCGGCCCCGTATGAAATGCTCAGCCACCGACGACACCATGATCGCGCTCATCACCCGGGCCGGCTGGCCCAGGGTCTCAAGCGCCTCTTTCAACGCCAACGCATTCACCACCGTGCCCAGCATCCCCATCTGGTCCGCGATGGCCTGAGGGATCAACCCCTCCTGAGCCAGCGTCGCCCCGCGGATGATGTTGCCCCCACCCACCACCACCGCCAGCTCCGTGCCCTGCTGCGCCGCCTGGGCGATTTCCCCGGCGATCAGCTTCAACTCCATCGAGTCAATCCCGAAGCCGTCTTTCGCGCAAAAAGACTCCCCGCTGATCTTCAGCAAGGCTCGGTCATAGTGAGGTTTGGTCGTTGACGCAGCAGCAGACGTGTTCATGAGCAGGATTGAACCACCCCCGGGCCCGCGCGTCCACTTTCACCTCCGCACACCGCCTGTTTTCACCGCTCGCACGCCCTCAACCCCCCTCGGCCCACGCCCCGCCGCCCGCGGCCCTCACGCGGTCGGCGGCGGCTCGCCACCGTCCACCCCAAAGGCCTCCAGCCACGCGTCCACACTCTCGGCATCCAGCGGATCCACCCGCGGCCGCGCGGGGGGCCGCGGGCCCACCACCCCCTTGGCGTGGTCCCGCATCAGCTGGGCAATAAACACATCACTGGGCAAGTCCTTGGCCCCCCGAGCCCGCGCCGCTGCCCGGATCTCCCGGTCGCTGCTCACCACCGTCAGCCGCTTGGGAGCCGAACTCGCACGCACCCGCCGCACAATCACCTCGTCCGCCGACCGCCCTGGCCCCAACACCTGATGCGCATACAAAAGCTCCACCCCCTCCACCGGCGACACCGCCGCCCCCATCGGCTTGGGCCGCCCATCCGCCACCACCACCACGCCTGCGCCCGCGCCGCCCGCACGCTGCCGGTACCAACGCGACTTCGCCAGCGCCCGGCACAGCCCCGCCTCATCCATGCCCGCCATGGTCGGCGGCAAATCCGCCCGCAACACGTTGTAACAATCCACGATCAGCGGCACGCAACCTCCTCAAGATCCACCAGCGTACGCCCAATCCCGCCCACGCAGCTCGCCCCCATCACCCTGCGCCACGTCCGCCACCAGCGCAAAAAAAAGCGGGCCCTGCCAACATCGACAAGACCCACCATCACTCTTCTTTTTCCAACACGATCTCAAACACGACACCAAGCCAACCACCTTGCCCCCCTATCCCTACCCACACGGGCCCCAGCAGTCCGTTGAAGAACCCCACCGGTCTACGAAACACACTCAGATCACACCGAGATCACACCGAGATCGGCTTGCGCACGCGCGGCAACCCGCTGCCCGCGCTCACCAAACCCGTGGCAATCGCGTACCGCGTGAGTTCAGCCACGCTCGTGCGTTCCAGCTTGCCCGACACACGCCGCCGATGTCCATCCACCGTGCGCGGACTCAGCCCCAGCAAACCCGCGGATTCCCGCGACGAATGCCCCAAGGCCAGATGTTTCAATATGTCCACCTCCCGGTGACTCAGCCCGCATTCGGTCACGCCCGGGCGCGATGCCTCCCCCGGCACGTCCCCCGAACCGGCCAACTGAAGGACCAAATCATCCACCGACCCGGTCAAGCTCACGCGTCGCAACGCCCTGGCGTTCCCCGTCTGGGGCGCAAACTCACGGTCAAAGTGCCCCAGCACCACCGAAGCTGAAGGCCAGTACTCACGGATCCGCGTCAATGGCAACGGCTCACCGGATACCGGAAGCACCAACACCACGTCCACATCCACATCCACATCCGCGTTTGGAGTGCCCGCCACCAGGTGATCCAGCCCATCCCCCGCCGCCAGCACCGCAACGTCAGCGCGGCCACTCAAACGCGACACCAGGCAATCACGACCAAGACTGGCACCGGCATAAACAATCACGCGAATCATAAAAGCAGCTCCCACTTCACATAAACAAGAAACTTGTCACTTACACCGACGGGCCATCGCCCCAAAAGTGACAGATGCGGACCCAAGGTGAACAGAACAAGAAAAGCAACCCCACGGGCCACCCAAGCGCGGGAAAGCCGCCCAACAAAAGCAAGTACTCAGCCCGCCACCAAGATTCTGCATGCCGCAAAAAAAAATTGACCGCGAGGCATCGCTCCCCCGCACCGCAAATACAGCAACCCCAAGCCCCCCGCCCCCACCGCCGCCACATCAGGGCTCGATCACCCCTTCGTGCACCGCCAAGCGCGTGAGGTCCGCCACATTGCGCAACTCCAATTTCTGCAGCAAGTGGTAACGGTGGGAATCCACCGTCTTCACCTTCAGGTCAAGCTGCTCAGCGATCTGCCGCGGGGTCGCCCCACCCACCAGCAGCTCCGCCACCTGCTGCTCACGCCCCGAAAGCTGCGCCCACCGCCCCATGCCGCCCCGGTCACCGGCGCGCACCGCCCCGCGTACCAGCAGCTCCTGCACCCCAGGGCACAGGTACACCCCACCCTCGCAGACCCTCACCGCCGCCGAGATCAAGTCAGGCAACGTCGTATCTTTAAGAAGCAGCCCATCCACCCCCGACTGAAGAACCTTCCAAGCCATCCCGGGATCGAGTTCCTGGGTAAACCCCACCACCCCCGTCTTGGGCGATCGCTCCCGCACCGCATCGATCAGCTCCGTGCCCTGAAGCCCCTCCAAGCACAGCTCCACCACCAACACATCCGGTTTGTGCTCAGCACAGGCCGCCAACGCGTCTTCGCCCGTGCCCACCCCCGCCACCAGCTCAAAGCGCGGGTGCTCGCCCATCAGCTTCGTAAGCCCCTCGCGATACAGCGGGCTGTCATCCGCAAGCACCGCTCGAATCGGCGGCGCCGCGCCCGCCCCGCCGGGCCCGCGCCCCGCCCTATTCCCGGACCCGCCAGCGCCGTTCACATCAACCATCATGCCTTGATACTCCCGAATAACTGTCCAGTGCACCGCAAAACGAAAACACAGTACGTGCCGTGGCTCATGAACACCCCCAAGGGCGTACACCAGCCTCAATGCACCGGGTTACACCGGCGTTCATGGCCTTAAAGTCCAACATCGCGCCGATTTGGGCGCTGGCTAAGTTACAACATCAACCGTCACCGCGTGGCCCTAAACCCAATCAGCACACCCGCCTTTTTTATGACCAGTGAAAGACTTATATAAAATAAGAAAATCACTTGGCGATTGCACCCAGCCCTCTCGCACCCCCGCGACCAGCGTTCTTAAAGCCATCCGCAGCCCAAGCCATCGCCCTTGCCTCACCGAGAACGGCCGCCCTCAGCCCAGCCCGCAATCGCTTGACGCTGCCCCTCAATCGGCTACGCTCTGGGGCTCGGCGGCGAACGCTCCATAAGGTGCGGCGGCGCCACGACCTGTGCGCCGACCGCACGGACCCTGGCTAAGTGCCTTGCGGTCCACACTTTACTCCCCACTCTGGGCTCTGCCCGAGGCAATCCTCTTCCCTGGTATCCCCATGAGCACCGCGACCCCCGACACTGGCACTCTCACCCGCCTGCAGAAGACCCGCAACTTCGGCATCTGCGCCCACATCGACGCGGGCAAGACCACCACCACCGAACGCGTGCTGTTCTACACCGGCAAGAGCCACAAAATCGGCGAAGTCCACGACGGTGCGGCCACCATGGACCACCTGCAAGACGAGCAGGACCGCGGCATCACCATCCAGTCGGCGGCCACCACCTGCCCCTGGACCCGCGACGGCGTGGACTACACCTGCAACCTCATCGACACCCCCGGCCACGTGGACTTCACCATGGAAGTCGAACGCTCGATGCGCGTGCTCGACGGCGCGGTCGTCGTCTTCGACGGCAAAGAAGGCGTCGAAGCACAAAGTGAAACCGTGTGGCGCCAGGCCGAACGCTACAGCGTGCCCCGCGTGTGCTTCGTCAACAAGATGGACAAGATCGGAGCCGACTTCGAGTTCAGCTTCAACAGCATCGGCGAGCGTCTGGGCGCCAAAGCCATCGCCGTGCAGTGGCCCATCGGCGCCGGGCACGACTTCAAAGGCCTGGTCGACCTCATCACCATGAAAGCCGTGTACTTCACCGGCGAAATGGGCTCGGTCATCGAAGACCAGCACGAGATCCCCGACGACCTCAAAGAAATCTGCGAAGCCAAGCGCGAAGAAATGATCGAAGGCGCCTGCGACGCCGACGACGCCCTGGCCGAACGCTACCTCGGCGGCGAAGACATCACCGAAGCCGAAATCAAAGCCGCCCTGCGTAAGGGCACGCTCGAGAAACTCTTCCACCCCACCTTCTGCGGCTCGGCCCTGCAGAACGTCGGCGTGCAGAAGGTCCTCGACGGCGTGATCGATTACCTGCCCAACCCCACCCAGGTGCCCGAGACCGAAGGCACCGACCCCGGCGACGCCGAAAAGCGTCTGACCCGCCCCCACGACGAAAACGCCCCCCTGTCGGCCCTGGTCTTCAAGATCGTCAACGACGCCCACGGCGACCTCACCTACGTGCGGATCTACTCGGGCAAGCTGGAAAAAGGCACCCGCGTGCTGAACTCCAACAACGGCAAGAAAGAAATCGTCAGCCGCATCTTCGAGATGCACTCCAAAGACCGCCTGGCCCGCGACGAGGCCTTGGCCGGCGAGATCGTCGCCGTGGTCGGCCTCAAGCAGTCGTTCACCGGTGAAACGCTGTGCGCCGCCGACGACCCCATCGTGCTGGACCGCATGGACTTCCCCGAGCCCGTGATCTCGATGTCCATCGAGCCCGCCACCGCCGGCGACAAAGAAAAGCTCAGCCAAGCCCTGGGCACCATCCGCCGCGAAGACCCTTCGTTCCAAGCCAACTACGACGAAGAAACCGGCGAGACCATCATCGCCGGCATGGGCGAGCTGCACCTGGACATCATCACCACCAAGCTCACCCGTGACATGAAGATCGGCGTCAACGTCGGCAAGCCCCGCGTGGCCTACAAAGAGTGCATCACCGGCACCGCCGAAGCCCGCGGCATCCACAAGAAGCAGACCGGCGGCCGCGGCCAGTTCGGCGACTGCACCATCAACGTGTCGCCCATCACCGAAGAAGAAGCCATCGAGCAAGAGCTCAAGTGGCAAGACGGCGTGGTCTTCGTCGACAAGGTCAGCGGCGGATCGATCCCCCGCGAGTACATCCCCAGCGTCGGCATCGGCTGCAAGAACACCGCCAAGAGCGGCGTGCTCGCCGGCTACCCCCTGCTGGGCGTCAAGGTCGAGCTTCTGGAAGGCAAGTACCACGACGTCGACTCGTCGCAGATCGCCTTCGAAATGGCCGGCGTGATCGCGTTCAAAGAAGCCACCAAGCGGGCCGGCCTCCAGCTCATGGAGCCGATCATGAAAGTCATCGTCACCACCCCCGACGAGTTCTTCGGCAACGTCACCGGCGACCTCAACCGCCGCCGCGCAGTGATCGTCGGCGACGAAGAACGCGGTGTGGTCCGCATCCTCACCGCCGAGGCCCCGCTGTCCGAAATGTTCGGCTACAGCAACAGCCTCCGCGGCATGAGCCAGGGCCGCGCGTCCTACGCCATGGAGCCGCTGAAGTACGCCGCCGTGCCCGCAGGCGTGGCCAAGACCATCCTCGAAGGCGACAAGGGCTAAGCCCGCGGAGTCCCAACCGGACTCCGCCCCCCACCGGCCCCTGATTCCAACACACGTTCAGCCCCGCCATCTTCGGCGGGGCTTTTTCGTGGCCATCGGGCCAGGCGACACCCTTTTTGACGCGCCCCACGCGTTCAAACAGCCGACATCCTTTTTCGCAACCCCGGGCACACACCTACCGCAGGCCTCCCGCACGCAAGGTCACCCCCGCCCACACCGCAAAGGCAGCAACGCCGCACCCAACGTGCCGCGCAACGCCAGCGAACGCGCCCGCCCCGGGCCCGTCTTCGCCAGGTTGTATCCCTCGTCCGGGTCGTCGGCCATGTCGAACAGCGTCAGGCACGCGCCGTCACTCACACGAAACACCGCCTTGTGCCGTTCGGTTTCCACCAACACCCGGTCCCCAAATTCCGAGAGGTTGGCCGCCGGGCCCGGGGCCAGGGCATCGCCGTTGAAAATCGGCAGCAGGCTGCGGCCCACGCGGTCGGTGGGCACATCGGCCCCGGCCAGCGCCGCCACGGTCGGGGCCACATCCACGGTGCCAAAGATCCCGTCTTGGAATTTCTGCGTAGGCGCCAGATCGCTGCGCCCCGCCGGGGGCGCCACGATCAGCGGCACCTCGATCGACGGGGCCAAAAACGTGCGCGGCCCCACCAAGCCTTGCTCGCCCAGCATGCGCCCGCGGTCCGACGCCAAGGTGGTGTAGGTCCGGTCCGCATCGCTGCGGGCCTCCAGCGCATCGGTGATCCGCCCCAGCCCGTGATCGATCAACGACACGCGCCCCAGATAGTCCGCCCGCAGCCGCTCCACCTGATGAACCTGAAGCCGCTGCAGCACCGCACGGGGAAGATCCGGCTGAGCCAAATCGTCCAAGCCCTCAAGCACCACCGGGCAAAAACCGCGCGACAGCCCGCGCGATTCGACCAACTGGTCAAAGCCCAGCGGCGGCGGCAGGTCGTTGCCCGGCCCCGAAAACACCACAAACAGCGCCCACGGCCGGTCCGAAGGCATGTCCTCCAGCGCGTCCACCGCCAGTTGAGCGATGAAGCCATCAATGTCTTCCTCGGGTTCGAGCATGAGCCGATCAGGCCCAATCGGACCCGCCCGCCGCAGCTGACGACGCTGCTGGGACAACGCCGAGGCGTGCCCCCGAGCCCGGGCCGCGGCCGCATACCAGCAGCGGTCCGGCGTGGGATCGGCCACCTCCACCCCCGCGGTCACGCGGGCCACGTGCAGCTGATCCGCAATGGCCCCCACCTGCCCCACCCCCGCGGTGTGATAGCCCTGGTCCTGCAGCCACGCGGGCAACGCGTCGTCCCACTGAGCCGGGCGGCCCATCTCCCCCGGCCCACCCGGCCCACCCGGCTCCCCCATCACCCCGTGCTGACGCGCGTGCAAGCCCGTCAGCACGCTCGCCATCGCCCCTGGATCCGAGGGCGTCGCGGCGGTCAGCACCAACCGCACGCCGCGATCCGCCAACTCGACCATGTGCGGCGTATCCAGCGGCCATTCCCGCTCATCTGACAGCGCGTCGCTGCGCAGGCCATGGGCCAAGACAATCAGTAGATTTCGTTTGTTCTGCGGGTACAAAGAGAGCAAGACCTCCAGCGGTCCGCCGTTTCCCGGGGGGCCGGGGGCGGACGGGAATAAACATGCCCGCTCTCACGTTGGGGGCCAGCACAATTCGGCCTCAAATTACGGATCTGCTCAATATACAAAGCAGGTAAAACCCTACTATTGCTTTCACTTATGGTTCCTCCCCCCATGCGCTTCGACCTCTCGGCCGCCCCCTGGGCCCTCACCGCCCACCCCACGCAGCCAGGGCACGACCTCCCGCCCGCCCTGAGCCAGGCCCTGGCCGCCGGCGTGCCCGCCACCGTGCCGGGCAGCGTCCACACCGACCTGCTCGCCGCCGGGCTCATCGAAGACCCCTACGCCCTCGGGGCCGAGCCCCGCCTGCTCTGGATCGCCCACACCGACTGGACCTACACCACCACCTTCGCCCTCGACCCCGACGCGCTAAACCACGACCGACTCGAACTCGCCTGCGACGGCCTGGACACCGTCGCCGCGCTGCACCTCAACGGCCAACCCATCGGCCACGCGGCCAACATGCACCGCCGCCACCGCTTCGACCTCAAAGCCGCCGCCCGCGCGGGCACCAACACCCTGTCGCTGCGCTTCCGCGCCCCGATCCCCGCCGCCGAAGAAGCCCAGGCCCAACTCGGCGCCCTGCCCCACGAAGGCCACGGCGGCAACACCCTCAAGCCCCCCCACAACGCCATCCGCAAGATGGCCTGCAGCTACGGCTGGGACTGGGGCCCGGTGCTGCCCTCCGCCGGCATCTGGCGCGCCATCGCCGTCGACGCCTGGTCCACCGCCCGCATCGCCGACCTCCGCCCCGCCGTGGTGCAAGCCACCGAACACCACGCCACCGTCGAACTCGCCGTCGACCTGCACCGCGCCGGCCACGCGCCCATCGCTGCCACCGCCACCCTCACCGATCCCCAAGGCCAACCCGCCGCCTCGGTCGACTTATCCATCCACGACACGCAGGCCACCGCCACCCTGCACGTCCCCAAACCCCAGCGCTGGTGGCCCGTCGGCCACGGCGACCAGCCGCGATACAACCTCACCGTCACGCTCAAAGATGCCGACGCCACCGCACTCCACACCACCACCGCCCGCATCGGCCTGCGCACCATCACCCTCGACACCACCGCCGACCCCGCCCCGGGCAACGGCGCCGCCGTAGAAGGCCTGCCCACCGGCGAGCAAATGACCCTGCTCATCAACGACCAACCCGTCTTTCTCAAAGGCGCCAACTGGATCCCCGACGACTGCTTCCCCGCCCGCAGCGAAACCCCCACGCGCCTGCGCCAACGCATCGACCAACTCATCGCCGCCCACGGCAACTGCCTGCGCATCTGGGGCGGCGGCGTCTACCCCAGCGCCGACTTCCTCGACCACTGCGACGCCCGCGGCGTGCTCGTCTGGCAAGACTTCATGTTCGCCTGCGCCGGCTACCCCGAAGAAGCCCCCTACGCAGCACAAATCGAAGCCGAAGCCCGCGACAACCTCGCCCGCCTGTGCCCCCACCCCAGCGTCGTGCTCTACAACGGCAACAACGAATGCATCTGGGCCACCTTCGACTGGGGCGACGAGTTCAGATCCCTACGCGACCCCAACAACCCCCGCGGTTTCGGCCTGCACTACTGGCTCGACCTGCTGCCGCGCCTCGTCGCCGAGCTCGACCCCTCACGCCCCTACTGGCCCGCCTCGCCCTACTCCGGCTCGATGGACCACCACCCCAACCAAAACGAGCGCGGCAACCGCCACATCTGGAACGTCTGGCACGGCGACGGCCAATACCGCAACTACCTGGGCCACTACCCCCGCATGGCCACCGAGTTCGGTTACCACGGCCCACCCCACGCCGCCACGCTCCTGCCCCGCGTACCCCAAGACCAACACACCTGGAACAGCCCCGCCCTCGAGTACTACAACCGCAACGGCGGCCTGGGCGGCCAACAACACACCGACCACCGCCTCGCCGACGACTTCATCCCCCCGCACGACAACCTCGACGACTGGCTCTACCTCGCCCAGCTCATGCAAGCCCGCGCCCTAGAGATGGGCTGCACCTGGTTCCGCGCCCTCTCCCCCTGGTGCAGCGCCGCCCTCTACTGGCAATGGAACGACTGCTGGCCCGTGTCCTCCTGGAGCGCCATCGACGGCGCCGGCCGCGAAAAGCCCCTCTACCACGCCACCCGCCGCTTCTTCGCCCCACGCCTCATCACCATTAAACCCCAGCGCCCCGTGCCCGAAGGCCAGCCCATCGGCCCCCTCGCCGTCTACCTGCACAACGACACCCCCACCCCCTGGACCGGCCCCCTCACCGCCCAGCGCGTCGACCTCCACGGCCACCCCGTCGACACCGTAGAGCTGCAAGCCAACGTCCCCCCCCGCGGCCTCCAACGCATCGACCTGCCCCAAGCCTGGCTCACCCGCCCCACCGACACCGCCCTGGTCGTGCAAGAACTCTGCGACGCCTCCGCCCAAACCACGCCCGCCACATCCCACGCCCCAGCCCCTGCCGCCTGGTGGTGGTTCGCCCCCGACAAAGACCTCGCCTACCCCCCCGCCAAGCTCGACGTGCAGATCACTTCCAGCGACGCCCACACCCACAACATCACCCTCACCGCCCACACCCTCATCCGCGACCTCCACCTCTTCCCCGACCGCCTGCACCCCAGCGCCACCGTCAGCGACAACGGCTTCACCCTGCTCCCCGGCGACACCACCAC
>JALZVY010000028.1 GCA_023300125.1 Phycisphaera sp. | reverse complement strand
GGCGGGGGGATGCTCGGGACGGACTTGAGACGCGACCTGGGCGACCGCGACCAGCAGGGTGACGCGACCGACCTGGATCACGTCGTCTTCTTCGAGTTCGCAGAGGCCTTCGATGAGTTTGTTGTTGACCAGTGTGCCATTGGCCGACCCGAGGTCGCGGATGACCCACACGCCGTTCTCTGCCCGGACTTCGGCGTGTGCACGCGACACCCGCGTGTCGGGGATCAGCAGACGTGGTGCTTTGCGGCCGATGACCTGCACCTCGTCATCGTCTACACGAAAGGTTTCGTGTTGCCCCGGGGCGTTGGCGTCGAAGAGGATGAGTTTGAGCACGGAGGGGACCTACGAAATGGGCTTGGCACGCGGCCTGAACGAAGTTCGGGTTAACCCGCCAGTTTACGTCAAACCCGCTGAAAAAAGCTGCGGAAAGGCGCAGAAGCGTTACCGGACGCGTGGGGCCGCATCGGGGCAAAGCAAAAAAACGTAGCCCTTATTCTAGATTGAATGGGTGAAAGGGGGCTTGGGATCAATGTTCTATGTGCTGCTGTCAGGCGGCTTGCAGCCGATGGCTGGGGCGTGGGGCCTGGGGTTGGGAGGGGGTGGGTTGCTGGTATTTTTTTTCACGTTAGAATGTCGCCCCAGCCCGACGGCCCCTTCGTCTAGCCTGGTCCAGGACACTAGGTTTTCATCCTAGTAACACGGGTTCAAATCCCGTAGGGGTCACTTCAAAACGTTAAACGCCCTCCTTTTACAGGAGGGCGTTTTTCATTGATGGCCGTCTGATGACGGTCTAATCACGGTTTGGGGGCGGTTTGAGGGGGTTTGAACCGGGGCTTAGCTGGAACGCAGGCTGCGGACCGCTGCGGCGACGGTTTGGCCTTCGACGGCGTGTCCGCCGGATTTCAGGTGTTTCATCGCCACGCCGGTGGCTTGCCCGTCGTTGCCTGCGTCGCGGATGGCTTGGGCAACCGGGGCCAGCTGCTCGACGATCTGCTCGGCGCTGAGGGTTTGCGGCAGCAGGCTGCTGAGAATGGTGACTTCGGTTTCCAGGCGGGTGATCACTTCGGGATCCTTGACCAGGTCGATCATCTCGCGGTTGCCTTTGATGACTTTTTTGATCACGGCGTGGCCCTGTTCGTCTGACAGGGTCTTGCCGTCGCGGTTTTCGGCCGTCTGGATATCGCCTAAGGCGACTTTAAGCGTGTCGCGTTCGTGGCGGTTGCCGGCCTTCATGGCGGCGACAATGCGTTTTTTGATGTGTTCGGTAAGCATGCGCCGAGTGTACGCGGCGACTTGCCCACGCGCGCCCAGAGGTGGGCCAGAAGGGGGCTCGGGCGGGGATCAGACGGGGTCTCAGACGGAGCCCCGGACGGGCTCCAGACACGTCTGGGACGCGCCTGAAGGATTCAATTGCAGTGGGCGATGGGGGACTCGAACCCACGACCTATTCGGTGTAAACGAATTGCTCTAGCCAGCTGAGCTAATCGCCCTGAGCCTAGAGTCTACCCTTCGATGGAGCCGGGGGGGCAGGCGGGGGCGGGGGTTGCAGGGGGTTGGCTCGGGCGCTGTGGTGCGGTGCGTCAGGGGGCCGAGGCAGGGGGTGGGATCGTGATTATTTTACGCGATCAAAAAGTTAGATAAATGCATTGTTTTAAATGCCTTAGATTTATCTGCGACGCGTAAGTGTGTGGGGTGTGAGATTTCGCCCGCGGCGGCGGATTTTGGCCCCGCCCACGGGCCTGAACGCGGTAGACTCTGGGAGCCTCGGGCACTGGACGGTGAACGCCGTTTGGCCCGTGGCGTTTGGTGGATGTTGCCGTGGCACGATGCCGCGACACGATCCTTGGCACGAGGCCGTTCCTGCTCCCCGCGTGTTTGCTTCCGGTTTCCGGTCAGCAGCACGACCCCTCCGGAAGCTTGGTGGACCCGATGATTGGACAACTGGTTTTTCCCCGTCGTGACCGCGAGGTCACGCTCACACTTTGCGACAACCTGTGCTGGGACGGCGATGATTCGGCCGAGCTTGCACAGATCCGCGAGGCGTTTCCGTTGGAGTCCGAGCCGGACCTGCCCAACCAGTGGGTGGGGCGGCACGCGCTGTTTCAGGCGGCCGAGCGCTTGGGCGCCCGGGTGAACCTGCCGCGTTTGCCCCGGCGCGACCCGGTGGGGTTGGCCTGACCCACCGCCGCGACGCGGCGCTGCGATGACAACGCTCTTGACCGACCGCCTGTGGCGGCGGGGGAGCGTTTTTTTGTTGGGGTGGGATGTGTTGCCGTGTTGCGGTATTGCCTGGATCAGGCACAGCCAGGCCGCACGAGGCCAGGCCGATTTTTCGCACACGTTTTTAGCCGAAGCGGCCGGTGATGTAGTTCTCGGTTTGCTCGTTTTCGGGGTTGGTGAAGACTTTTTGGGTTTCACCAAATTCGATGAGCCGGCCTTCGTAGAGAAAGGCGGTGTAGTCGCTGGCCCGGGCGGCCTGCTGCATGTTGTGGGTCACGATGGCGATGGTGTACTTCTGCTTGAGCTCGTCCATGAGGTCTTCGATGGCGACGGTGGACTTGGGGTCCAGGGCCGAGCAGGGCTCGTCCATGAGCAGGATTTCGGGCTGGGCGGCGATGGCCCGGGCGATGCACAGACGCTGCTGCTGGCCGCCTGAGAGGCCCAGAGCGGACTGCTTGAGGCGGTCTTTGACTTCGTCCCACAGCGCGGCGCCGCGGAGGGAGGTCTCGACGAGTTCTTCGGTGTCGGCTTTGTTGAGCTTGTAGTGCAGCCGGGGGCCGAAGGCGACGTTGTCGTAGATGCTTTTGGGGAAGGGGTTGGGTTTTTGAAACACCATGCCGATGCGGCGGCGCAGGTCGACCACGTCGGTGGAGCGGTCGAGCAGGTTTTTGCCGTGCAGGTCGATGGTGCCTTCGGCCCGGGCCACCGGGATCAGGTCGTTCATGCGGTTGATCCACCGCAAGAGGGTGGACTTGCCGCAGCCCGAGGGGCCGATGAAGGCGGTGACTTGTTTGTCGGCGATGTCGAGGGTGATGTCGTGGTTGGCTTGGAACGCGCCGTACCAGCAGCTGAAGTTCTGCATCTTGAGTAGGGGCACGGGGGCCTGGCGGTCGGCCCCGGGCGCCGGGGGCAGGCCCGCCAAGGGCGAGGGGGTGCGCACGCCGCGGACGCTGTCGTCGGGGTGTTCGGCGGACTCGGTGGCGGGGTGAACGGGGTCGCTCATGATGGTGGACAGGATAAGCCCCAAGGTGAGGCGAGGCAGAAACGGCCGCGAAACGGCCGGCGAGAGGGGCGTTGGGGCTTAGCCGGACTTGCTCTGGGATTTTTGGCGGATCAAGACGGCCACGGCGTTGAAGGTCAGCAGCACGGCCAAAAGAACGATGATGCCCGCCGCGGCGGTGCGTTTGAATTCGGCGTCGGGCTCGCTGGTCCACTGGAAGATCTGCAGGGGCATGGCGCTGAAGCTGTCCATGAGGCTGCCGTTTTCGCGAAACAGGGGGTTGAAGCTGATGAAGACCGCCCCCAGGAGGATCAGCGGGGCGGCCTCGCCGATGGCCCGGCTCATGGCCAGGATGCTGCCGGTGCAGATGCCCGGGATGGCGGCGGGCAGCACGACCTGGCGGATCGACTGCCACTTGGTGCCGCCCAGGGCCAGGCAGCCCGCCCGCATGCTGGGCGAGACGCTGCGGATGGCCTCGGCACTGGCGACGATGATGATCGGCAGCACCACGAGCATGAGGGTGAGCCCGCCGGCGAGCACGCTTTTGCCCAGGGGCAGTTGCAGGTACCAGGGCATGCGAGCGCTGCGGCGTTGGGGGGTGCTGCCTTCGATCACCAGCCCGGCGGTGCCCGCGGCTTTGAACTCGGCGGCCTCGATGGCGTTGACCAGCGCCCGGCGGTCGCTGCGGATCTCGCGGCTGGTCTTGCCGTCCATGGCCGGCAGGGCCTGGGCGACGATGTCGGTGAGCTCTTGGGTGTCGGCCTTGAGCTGGGTGTTTTCGAACGCGGCGGCGGCGATGGTTTGCGCGGTGGCCTGGTCGATGACCAGCGGCCCGCGGCGGGTTTCGCGGGTGGCGTAGAGCATGTCTTTGAGGGTGTCGCCGATGGCGTCGACGTCGTCGCGGATGCGTTCACGCAGGGGCTCGAGCTCGGCGACGGGCAGCACGGTGGTTTGGGCGAGGGTGAGCTGCGCGGTGTCTTTGTAAAGCGTCATGCCCGCGGCGGCGGGGATCAGTTCGCCGGTGTCGATGGCGTAGAGCGGGTTGTCCGCGGCGTCGCGGTATTCGAGGTAGTGGGTTTGGCCGATGGTCACGCCCGGGTCGGTGAAGGTGCCAAACAGATAGAACATGTTGGCGAAGGCGGTGACTCCCAAGATGCCGTAAACGATCGAGGGCACGCCCGCGAGGTTGTTGATGTTCAGCTGCACAAAGCCGTGCAGCGAACGCAGCACGCGGTGACGGGGCTTGTATTCCTCAAGCAGGATGGCGGTGCCCACGCCCAGGGGGATGGCGGTGACAGCGCAGATCAGCAGCAGCACGACCGAGCCGATGAGTGCGGGCCCGATGCCCGCGGCGAGGGCGGAGGTCGACGAGTTGACGTCTTGCAAGAAGTCCAGGTTCAGCCGGCCCAGGCCGTTGAAGGCGATCGAGAACAGCAGGAAGGCCAGCAGCAGCACGGCGAAGACCGCGGTGAGGCGGCAGGTGAGTAAAAACAGCCGGTCGCGCGTGCGTCGCCCGCCGGGAGGCCGCACGGGGAAGGCGTTGGCCCGGGCCTTGTCCGCGTGGGGTGCGGGCGAGCCTGATTCGGGAAGGTGGGGTGAGGTGGCCATGGTTCAATGGGTGGCGATACGTCTTGCGTCGAACGTCTTGCTTCGAATCTGGAACTTCTGGCCGTCGGGCCCGCGGGCGGTCTACTCGTATTGCTGCTGGAAGCGTTTGCGAATCACGTTGCCCATGAGCGTGAGCCCCAGGGTGATGACAAACAAGGTGAAGGCGACGGTGTAGCAGCTGAGGTATTCGACCCCGCCGTGCTCGATGTCGCCCAGGAAGATCTGCACCATGTAGCCGGTCATGGTTTGGGTGTCGGTGTTGACCGCGAAGGCTTCGCCCAGGTTTTTGTCGAGCGCTGGGGGCAGCGAGCCTGCGGCCATGGCGACGATCATGGTCTCGCCCACGGTGCGGGCGATGGCCAGCAAAAAGGCGGCCACGATGCCCGAGAGCGCCGAGGGCACCACGACTTTGGTGGCGACTTCGAAGCGGGAACTGCCCAGGCCGTACGCGCCTTCGCGTAGGGCCCGGGGCACGGCGCGAAGGGCGTCTTCGGAGAGGCTGGTGACGATGGGCAGGGTCATGATGCCCACGGCCAAGCCCGCGGCCAGGGCGTTGTAGATGCCTACGTCAAAGGGGTTCCAGGGCACCATGATGGGGCTGCCGTCGGCGTTGAGCACCGCTTGGCCCGTGTCGGGGTGGAGGGCGGCGATCTGCAGAAAGTCGAAGCGCAGCAGGGGGGTGATGACGGTGAGGGCGAAGAACCCAAAAACCACCGTGGGCACGCCGGCGATGATTTCCAAGACCGGCTTGACGATGGATCGCAGCCGGGCGCTGGCGTATTCGCTGAGCCAGATGGCGGTGATCAGGCCCAGGGGCAGCGCGAAGGCCATGGCGATGACCGTGACCTGCGCGGTGCCGGTGATCAGTGGCCAGATGCCGAAGTGGCGGTTGCCCGCGGCGATCGGCGACCAGTGCAGGTCGCCCAAGAAATCACCCGCGGACACCGAGACTTCTTCGCCCTGGATGTCGGTCATCGTGTGCGAGAAGAAATTGAAGGTCTCGCTGGCGAGCACGAAGATGATGGCCGCGGTGGTGAGCACCGTGAACGCGCCGCAGGCGATCAGCAGCCCGACAATGAGCCGTTCGCGGATGACGCGGGCCTTCACCGACCGGGGCCGCCGGGAAGGCGGCGGGGCGTCGGGGCCCGGCGAGGCGGGGCCGTGCGAGGCGAGGTTGGCGGCGGTGGTCAAAGCTGGGTTCGCCGTGAGGGGGTGGGCGTGGCAGGGTGCACGAGGCGGGCGGGGGGAAGGCCGACTTCCCCAAAGCCGCCGACCCGGTGTGAACCAGGGTCGGCGGGAGGTATTTTAGGCGTTTCCCGCGGCGGCGGGAGCGAGCGGGCCGGTGCCCGATAAAGCCTTATTGGTAGAGCTCAACGGTCGATCCGTGCTTCTTTTCGCCTTCGGCGGTCATGAAGGCGCTGCCGCTTTCGCGGTTTTCGATCTTCCGTTCGGCCACGGCATACACGCTGGCGGGCAGGCGGACGTAGCCGACTTCTTCGGCCAGCTCGGGGCCTTCTTCGAGGTAGAACTCGATGAAATCGGCGACCTCGGGACGCTCCAGGCTCTTGGTGCTGACGTAGATGAACAGCGGGCGGCTAAAGGGGTTGTAGGTGCCGTCTTCGATGGTGATGGCCTCGGGGCCGATGTAGTCGCCGTCGGCGTTTTCAATCAGCGCCGCGTTGAGTTTGTCGCGGTTTTCTTCGTAGTAAGCGACGCCGAAGAAACCGATAGCGCCCGCTTCGCCGGCCACGCCGTTGACCAGCACGTTGTCGTCTTCGCTCTTGGACATGTCGCTGCGCAGGGCGCCGTACTTGTCGTTTTTGCCTGAAATCACTTCTTTGAAGTAGTCGTAGGTGCCCGAGGCCTCACCCGGGGCGTAGATCTTGATGGGTACGTTGGGGAATTCTGGGTCGACCTGGTTCCAGGTGGTGGCGCCGCCCTCGGTGAAGATCGCACGCAGCTGGGTCACGGTGAGCTTGCGGGCCCAGCTGTTGGCCTTGTTGGTCACGATCGACAGGCCGTCGTAGGCCACGGGGATTTCGACGTAGTCGATGCCCGCGGCGGCCAGGGCCAGGTGCTCGCTGTGCTTGATGGGGCGCGAGGCGTTGGAGATGTCGGTTTCGCCTTTGGCGAAGGCTTTGAAGCCGCCGCCGGTGCCGACGCTCTCGACTTTGACGTTGGTGCGGGTGTCTTCGGAGAAGGCCTCGGCCACGGCCGAGCTGATGGGAAAGACCGTGGACGAGCCGCTGACGGCGATGGACTGGGCCGAGGCCAAGGGGGCGGTCAGAGGGGCGATCAGGGCGGCGGCGGCAACAAGAAGGGGGCGTGCGATGGGCATGGGGTCTCCAGGTGGGGTTCAATCAGGTGGTCAGACGATAAAACCCGGATGTGAGCAGCCTGTTAGCGAGGTGTCAGATCGTGGTCAGCATGCAGCGGGCGGCCCCCGCAGCGCCGTGGGAGGTGGAGGCCTGAAGGGTCACGATACACTGGGGCCCGATCTGAAATGCTTTTGAAACGGCGTCAACAGGCCCCCGCCTGCCGGCCAGTGAGAGCTATAAAACAATGTTTAGTAATATTTTATGTAAATTCTGGATGGCGATTTGTTTGGCCGGGCCGCTGGTGCTGGGGGCCTGCCGGCTGGGGCCTCCCGAGCCGCCTGCGGTGCCCGGGGCCGAGGGCTTGACGCCCGCTCAGCGTTGGGTCGCGGCGGTGGGCTCGCGCGAAGTGCCCGCAGATGTGCGTCGCGGCGCGGTGCAGCACATCGCCGGCACGTCGGCGGGGGGCGAGCGGGTGTACGTGGATCTGTATCAGGCGGTGCTGCGCGATGCGGATACCGATTCCACCGTTGCCGCGGCCTGTGCCATGGCGCTGGCCCAGCACGGCGGAGCCGAGCACGGCCCGGATGTGGCACGCTTGCTCAACGACCCCACGGACTACACCCGCTGGCAGGCCGCGGTGGCCTTGCAGCGCTTGTATTCGCCGGCGGTGGCCGGAGACCTGGTTCGGACGCTTGAAGACGAGGACGCGGACGTGCGGACCGCCGTGGCGGTGGCGCTTGGGCAGTACCCGCGGCGCGATGTGTTTGATGCGCTGCTCCGCACGCTTGAGGATCCGGACTACGGCGTGGCCCGCGCCGCCGAGCGTTCGCTGGGCGTGATGACCGGCCACCCCCAGGGCGATGACCCGCGGGCCTGGCAGCGTCTGGCCGAATCGCGTGGCTCGCAGCTGTTTGCCGACGCGCAGACATACACCTTCCGGGTCTATGGCGGCCCGGGCCGCTTCTTTGGCGGTGGGGCGGCGGTGGAAGTGTCGGGCGGTTCGTCCCCCAGCCCGTAAAGACCGCGGGGCCGACCCGCAGGTCAGCAGGTCAGCGCCGCGTGGACGCGATCCACGACGCCAAGCCCTCGGCGTCCAGGCAGTTCACCACGTCGTGGGCGGTGGCTCCGGCGCGCCGCGCGACGCCCACGCCGAAGCGCAGGTGGTCCAGGTCGTCGGGGCCGTGGGCGTCGGTGTTGATCGCCAGCTTGCCGCCGTATTCGTGCACGAACATCCGCGCGTGGCTGTCACGCAGATCCAGCCGGTAGGGGTTGGCGTTGATTTCCAGCGCGACCCCGCAGTCTGCTGCGGCGCGGAAGAGCGCGGGCATGTCGGGGCTGAGTCCTTCGCGCCGGTTCACGATGCGTCCGGTGGGGTGGCCGACAATGCTGACGTAGGGGTTTTCGATGGCCTTGATAAGCCGCGCGGTGGCCTTCTTGGGTTCTTGGGTGAGTGCGGCGTGGGGCGAGGCGACCACCAGGTCCAGCTGGGCCAGGATTTCGTCGGGGTAGTCCATCGTGCCGTCGGCCAGGATGTCCACTTCGCTGCCCGCCAGCACGTTGATGGTGCCTTTGAGTTTCTTGGCCACCGCGTGGACCGCTTCAATATGTTCGAGCATGCGCTCGATGCTTAGGCCGTTGGCCTGGGCCTGGCCTTTGCTGTGGTCGGTGATGGCCACGGTGTGGAAGCCGCGGGCCGCGGCGCCCAGGGCGTTTTCTTCGATGCTCCAACTGCCGTCGCTGGCGGTGGTGTGGCTGTGCAGCTCGGCTTTCACGTCGCCGAGGGTGAGCAGGGCCGGAAGGCTTCGGGTTTCGGCCAGCGCGACCTCGCCGCGGTCTTCGCGCAGTTCGGGGGGCACCCAAGTCAGGCCCAGGGCTTCAAAGACTTCTTCTTCGGTGGTGCCTGCGACGCGTTCGCCGTCGCGGGTCAGGGCGTATTCGTTCAGGCTCATGCCCTGGGCCTGGGCTCGCTCGCGCAGCTTCACGTTGTGTTCTTTGCTGCCGGTGAAGTACATGAGCGCGGCCCCGAAGCTGTCGGCGGCGACGACGCGCAGGTCGACCTGCAGCGGCGCGGAGCCCGCGGAGATGCGCACCGAACACTTGGTGTCGCCGCGCAGCAGCACCTCGCTGACGGCCTCTTGGGCGACAAAGGCGTCGAAGATGCCTGCGGCGGCCGAGGGATCGGCGGCGGCGAGCAGGTCGACATCGCCGATGGTTTCTTTGCCCCGGCGCAGGCTGCCGGCAAACTCCAGCTTTTCGACACCCGGCACGTCGCGAAGCGCCGCGATGAGGGTGGTGGCCACGCGGTGGGCCCGGCCGATCCGCACGCGGTCACCCGCCGAGGCGGCGAAGGCCAGGCTCTTTTTCAGGTTCTCGATTTTCTTCTTGCCGAAGCCTTTGAGCGATTCCAGCTCGCCGGTGTCAAGCTTGGCCGACAGGTCTTCGAGCGAGGTGACCCCGGCCTGCTGCCACAGCAGAGCGACTGTTTTGGGGCCCAGGCCCGGCACGTCCAGCACCGCGATGAGCCCGGGCGGAACCTGGGCCAGCAACGCGTCGAGGTCCGCCACGCGGCCGGTGTCCAGCAGCTCGCCGATGCGCTGGGCCGTGCCCGCGCCGATGCCCTGGATCTTGGCCAAGAGGCTGCGGTCCATCGCCGCGACTTGCTGGGGCAGGTCGTCGATCACCCGCACCACCTTCTGGAAGGCGATCACTTTGAAGCGGTTGCCTCCGGTGATCTCGGTGAGGTCGGCCAGCTGTTGAAATACAGCGGCGACGAAGCGGTTCGTGGGTGGGGTGGGGGGGGCGGGCATAGGGACAGAGACTACGCGGTGGGGCCAAAGCATTCCCTGATTGCTACAGACCGCGCAGCTTCTTGCCGTGGAGGGGCGACAGGGTTTCCCCGGTTCGCCGCGGGGCGGTGGGTTTTGGACAGTTGCAAAAGCCCGTTCAAGCCCCCGAAGGCTCCGCGGGTGCCCCACTTGTCCTTTCAGAGAATGTCCACGATGAAGTCCATGTCCGATCCGTCGCTCACGCCCGCCCTGCACTTTCGCTTTCGGGACGTCGATGATTTAGGCCGTGAAGCGGGGCTGCGGTCGCGGCCCGGACACTTCGATGGTCAGACGTTGTGGCTCGACGCGGCGATGCTTCCGATCGAACAGATCCGTAAGACCCAGCGGCGCCACGACCGGCTGATCGTTCACTTGGACCCCACCAGCTACGCGGGCTTGATGGTCGACAGCCTCGCTTTTAGCGTGTGCGACGGAGCCATCGATGCGCTGCATTCGAGCTTGAATGAGCTTGTTTCCGCGCGGCGGGTGGCCGAGCGCCGCGAGATGATGAAAAGCCGCCGAGAATTGGATTCGTGCCGCAGCGAAGAGTGCCCGCACTGCCGGTCGACCTTGGACCTCACGGGCTTTGAAGAGACTCCGCAGATTTACTGCGATTTCTGCGACACCGTGTATACCGCGGACGGCAGCGGCCCAGATGACGAGGCGGAATTTTCGCTGTGTGATCGGTCGCGGCTGTACGCCCGCTCGCGGGTTTTTATTGAGAGTTTTGTGCCTTGGCGCCGCCGCCGCGTGCATGCGTGTAACGCGGCGTTTGCGCCGACTGCGCGGCGCATGTTGCTGTGCAGCCTGCCGCTGCTGGTGGGGGTGCCCATCGCGCTGCACCAGCTGGGCCGCGTGCTGCTGGGTGGCGAGGCCCGCAGCCGCGGGTTTCGCGGGCTAAGCCGAGCCAACGCCGACGCGTTGTCGGGTCGCACCGACCGCGCGATCGCCGGGTACCGCGAGCTGGCCCAGACCCTGGGGCCGGCCGCGGGGGTGCGTTACAACGAGGGCTTGGCCGCGGCCAAGGCCGAGTACTTCGCCGAGGCGGTGCTGGCGTTTGAAGCGGCGCTGGAAGACTGCGCAAACTACCGGCCTGCCGCAGAGCTTTTGGCCTTGAGTCTTCAGAGAATCGGCGACCAGCAAGGGCTGGAAGACTTGGCCGCCCGCTGGCACGGCGAGCCGGTGCCCGCCACGCAAACATTTAAATTGCGCTTGGCCGACGCGGCGTGAGCGGAGCGTCACTTGCCCGCTACAAAAAGCGCCAGTCGTTGAACGCCACGGTGTAGCCCCACAGCAGCGCGTTGGTGATGCCATGCGACCAGATCACCGGGCCCAGGCCGCAGCGGCCGCGGCCACCGGTCTGGGCGCTGATCGAGGCCCAAGTCTCGCCCAGCTTCTTGCGCGGGCGGTTGGTCCACCACACCAGCCCGCACCACACCACCCCGCAGGCCATGCAGCCAAGCCAGTCGCGCATGCCGTGGCTAAGCATGAACACCAAGGTGGACGCGACAATCGCAAAGAACGTGACGGCCCCGACCGGGGTGTTGCTGAGTTGCTGGGCCAGGGCTGGCGGGGCGGCGACCAAACGCTGGCCCCAGGCGCTGCGCTCTAGCCGCTCGCCGATGACCGGAAGGTCGGTGGTGAACTGGGCCAACCCGCGAAAGGTTGGGCCGGGCTTTTGCAAGCCGCGCAGCATGCCCGAGCGGATGAACATCTCTTCGAAGAAGGGCACCACCAGCGACATGCCCAGCAGCCGCAGGCCCATGCCCAGCCAGCCGAGGGTCGGCCGCTCGGCGATCAGGGTTTGCAACTCGTGGGGCACGGGCTGCTGCTCGGCGTCGAGGTCCGGGCCAAAGCGGTTGGGCTCGGTGCCCAAGGTGTCGTAAGGGTATGGCCCGCACGCGCTGATCCAGTCGCCGGCGGTAAGCAAGCTCCATCGGTGGCCCAGCTCGCCGCCCATGGCGTAGCCCAGCACCACCCACGCCACCAGAAGCCCGGCCCCGGTGGGGATGGCCAGCCAGTGAAAGCTTGCGGTCAGCTCGGGCGTGAGCTTGCGGTAGCGCCACATCAGCCACACCACCGCCGCGCACTGGGCGGTGTAGATAAACGGTTTGAGCGGGGCGACGCTTTCAGGCAGAAAGATCAGCACCGTGAGCAGCACGATGTAGACAAAAAACGGCGCCACCCGCGCGTGCCAAGGGCTTTCGTTCATCCACGCGTCGAGCGGGGCCAGCGCCGTGTCGGGCGTTGCCGCGGTGGGCGTCGTGTCAGAAGTCGGCTCGGGCCGTGGTTCGGGGTCGTGGGCAGAAGATGGCATGTGGGCAGTACCTTAAAGCCATGGCCACGGACTCGCACCCTGCCCCACACCCCGCCCCGCACCCCGCCGCACTCGCCGCCGACACCCTGCGGGGGGTCTGTGAGATCACTCGCAGGCGATCCGGAGGACCCGGGGGGCAGCACCGCAACAAAGTTGAGACCGCCGTGCGCCTGACCCACCGGGCCACGGGCGTCACGGCCGAAGCCAGCGAGCGCCGCAGTCAGGCCGAAAACCTCAAGGTGGCGTTGTTTCGCCTGCGCGTGAATTTGGCCCTGGGCGTGCGGGCCACCGCGAACACCGGCCCCAGCGCGTTGTGGGCGTCGCGCACCAAGGGAGGCCGGCTGGCCATCAACCCCGGCCACGACGACTTCCCCACCCTGCTGGCCGAGGCCCTGGACGTGCTGGACCACGCCGGCTACGACCTGCCGGCCGCCGGCGATCGGCTGAAGGTCAGCGCTTCGCAGCTGGTCAAGCTCTTGCGCCACGAACCCAGAGCGTTGGTGCAGGTCAACGCCCAGCGCGCGACCCGAGAGCTGGGGCGGCTGCGGTAAGGGATTGCGTTTGCGGGGGCGGGAGGCCGGCCCCAGGCACGCTCTGGGGCCGGCCTCCCGCAAAACGCCCCCTACCCGGAGCCCCCTGAAGCAACCCGAACCGCGATCGCGCGGCACACCTCCAATAGGATGCCCCCTCCATGCATGTCACGCTCCGTCTCATCTTGCTTGCCGTGTTGTTCGCCCCAAGTAGCCTCCGGGCCGACCCACACCGCGAACACCATCCTCCAACGATCAAGACCTTGATCGTCGACGGCTTTAGCAACCACAACTGGCAAGCCACGACCCGTGAGATTACGACGATTCTCGAAAAAGACGGCGCCTTCGAGATCACGGTGTCGACGGTGCCCAAGCAAGACCATGCGACGTGGACACAGTGGAACCCCGAATTCGACCGCTACGACGTCGTCATTCAAAACACCAACGACATCACCCAGCAAGGCGCCTGGCCCGAACCCGCAAGGCGGTCCCTCGAACGCTACGTGGCCAACGGCGGCGGACTCTTCGCATTCCACTCGGCCAACAACGCCTTTCCAGATTGGCCGGCTTACAACCAGATGATCGGCCTGGGCTGGCGCGAGCGGGACTTTGGCCCGGCCATTGTGATCCAAGACGGGCATGAGGTGCGTATCCCCGCTGGGGAAGGCGAAAAAACCGGGCACGGAAAGCGCACCGACGCCCCAATCACCCGCCTTGGCGATCACCCCATCCACCGCGGCTTGCCTCGCGTATGGAGGGCCGCGGATGTTGAGGTTTACCGCTACGCGCGTGGGCCCGCGGAACACCTCACGGTTCTTTCCTATGCCAATGACGTCAAGACCGGCCTGAACTTCCCCACCGAGTGGGTCGTCACCTACGGCCAAGGCAGGGTCTACACCTCGACGTTCGGCCACTACCGACGCAACCGATCCACCGTCCCACCGGGCATTCGTTGTCGCGGGTTCCAGACCCTCCTGCCCCGCGCAGCACGGTGGCTGTCCGACACCGAAGTGCCCGCGGCGGTACCCGATGATTTTCC
>JALZVY010000027.1 GCA_023300125.1 Phycisphaera sp. | reverse complement strand
GGCACTGTTGCCAGGCTCGACCCGCGTCCGGTGCGTGGTGCCCAAGCACTCGGCGACGGGAGACTAAACACTATTTTGGAAAGCACTTAGAACACATGAGCATTACCGCCAAGCAGCGTCAAGAAGTCATCAAAGAGTACCAACGCGACGACAAAGACTCGGGCAGCCCCGAGGTCCAGGTCGCGATCTTGACCCACCGCATCCGGGCCCTCACCGAGCACCTGAAGACCAACAAGCACGATTACGCCTCCCAGCGTGGCCTACTGCAGATGGTCTCGACCCGCACCCGCCTGCTGCGTTACCTCGCCCGCAAGAACCGCAGCGGGTACCTCGAGCTCATCAAGAAGCTCGGCCTCCGCAAGTAAAACCCAACCCCTTACGCGGGCCGTGACTCCTCAGTCACGGCCCGCTTTTTTTGCCCGTCGCCGCACGCGAACCAGCAACACCGCCTCGTTCTTGCGCCGCGCCCTCGCGCGGCGTTTTTATCAAGTCAGAAGCCAACGACAAAAGGAACAAAGCCCATGCCCCTCTCCGCCCCCCACCGCGTTGAACTCGAGATCGCAGGCCGCACGCTGTCGATCGAAACCGGACAGGTCGCCAAGCAAGCCGGCGGCGCGGTCTTGGTCCAGTACGGCGAAACCGTGGTCATGGGCACCGCGGTCCGCAGCGACCCGCGTCCGGGGCTGGACTTCTTCCCGCTCACCGTGGACTACCGCGAGAAACTCAGCAGCGCCGGCAAGTTCCCGGGGGGCTTTCGCAAGCGCGAAGGCGCGCCCAACCAAAAAGAAATCCTCACCATGCGGAACATCGACCGGCCCATCCGGCCGCTGTTCCCACCCAACTACTTCGATGAAGTGCAGATCCAGTGCTGGGTCATGGCCTACGACGGCCAGAACGAGCCCGACGTGCTGGCCGGCATCGCCGCCAGCGCCGCCCTGGCCCTGAGCGACGCGCCCTTCTTGGGCCCCGTGGGCAACGTGCGGGTGGGCCGCGTCGAAGGCGAACTGGTGGTCATGCCCACCGCCGCCCAAGACGCCTACAGCGACCTGGACATGCTGCTGTGCGGCCACGAAGACGGCCTGAACATGATCGAGGTCGGCGCCTACGAGATCCCCGAAGACGAGATGCTCAAGGCCATCGCGTTCGGCTTTGAGCACGTCAAGAAGATCGTCGCGGTCATCAAAGACCTCGCGGCCAAAGCCGGCAAGCCCAAGGTCGTCATCGAAGACACCATCTCCGCGGAGATCCGGGCCAAGGTCGCCGAGTTCGGCCCCGCCCTCAAGGCCGCCAAAACCGCCGAAGGCTCCAAGCTCGACCGCCAGGTCGCGGTGCGCGACGCCAAGAAGAAGTTCAAGGTCGACAACTTCCCCCGCCCCGACAAGACCGCGGGCGTGGGCGAGCACAACGACTGGGACAACACCATGAAGGCCGCGGGCGTGGCCCTGCACGACCTCGAAGAAGACATCACCAAAGAGATCATCCGCAGCGGCAGCCGCACCGACGGCCGCGGCTTTGACGACCTGCGGGCCATCGAATGCCACACCGCAGTGCTCCCACGCGTGCACGGCTCGGCCCTCTTCCAACGCGGCGAAACCCAGTCGCTGGTCACCGCCACCCTGGGCACCGGCCGCGACGAACAGGCCGTGGATGGCCTGGGCGAGGAATACCGCGAGAAGTTCTACCTGCACTACAACTTCCCGCCCTTCTCGGTGGGCGAAGCCAAGCGCATCACCGGCCCGGGCCGCCGCGAAATCGGCCACGGCAAGCTCGCCGAACGTGCGCTGCTCCCCGTGCTGCCCGAAATCGCCGACTTTCCCTACACCGTGCGGCTGGTCAGCGACATCACCGAATCCAACGGCAGCTCGTCCATGGCCTCGGCCTGTGGCGGCTGCCTGGCCCTGCTCGACGCGGGCGTGCCACTCAAAGCCACCGTCGCGGGCATCAGCATCGGCATGATCCAAGCCGAAGCCCCCGGCCAAGAAGACTGCTACCTCACCGACATCCAAGGCGAAGAAGACCACTTCGGCGACATGGACTTCAAGGTCACCGGCAGCCGTGCGGGCATCACCGCCATCCAGCTGGACCTCAAGATCCGCGGCCTGACGATGGATCAGATCGCCAAGACCTTCGAACTGGCCAAGAAAAACCGTGTGCAGATCATCGAGATGATCGAAAAAGAAGTGCCCAAGCCCAAGGCACTCTCGATGAATGCCCCGCGCATCCTCAGCACCACCATCCACCCCGACAAGATCGGCAAGCTGATCGGCCCGGGCGGCAAAACCATCCGCGCGATCCAAGAAAACACCGGTGCCACCATCGAAGTCGATGAAGACGGCACGATCTACATCTCCAGCGTGGGCGGCGGCAAGGCCGAACGAGCCCTCGAAGAAGTTGAAAAGCTCTGCGCCGAGGTCAAAGAAGGCGCCATCTACAACGGCCGCGTCACCAGCGTGAAAGACTTCGGCGCCTTCATCGAAGTCATCCCCGGCCAAGACGGGCTGTGCCACATCAGCGAACTCAAAGACGGCTTCGTCGACAAGGTCAGCGAAGTGCTGAGCGTGGGCGATGAGGTCCGCGTCAAGGTGCTGCTGATCGACGAGCAAGGCCGCGTGAAGCTGTCGCGCAAGGCGGCCATGCGTGAAGAAGGCGTGACCGAAGACGATGCAGCCAATGGCGACACTTAAGACAAATGCGATATTGCCGTAACACCCACCCCCCGCCCCGCGGCCGCCACACGGCCCAGGACGGGGGGTTTTTTACGCGCGCCACGCCACGAAAAAACGCAAAACAACGATCACCATCCTGGGGATGGATCCATTTATCTAAACAAACGGCCCATTTCATGGATGATAAATATTTCTGCCGCACGCAATAACGACTCAAAGCACCGCGTTTGCACCTGCACCAACTTTAATCCCCTCACGCCGTGTCGGGATAGTCACAACTTAACCAAACGTCCACTGTGCAACCAACCAGACCGCCCCCCGCCGCCCCGACACTAGTGCATTTACTTACAAGAAATTACGAAAATGAGTTGCCATGCTTAAGGGGTTAAACTACCCTTCCCCCGCAAGCAAGCCCACCGTGGGTACGCTCATTAATGGTTAAACCCGCGTTAACTCGTTTTAAGCGTTCGCGCACCGCAGACGCTGGCTCACGAGGATTCAGTTTTTCAAGGCATGACACAACACGCCGTAGGGTAGCCCAATCCGCGCCACCGGCCGTTTGAACTGTGCTGTCAATGTTCCGCCAAGGAGTTACAAATGCCAATCCAAGGTTTAGTGAAGTGGTTTGACCCCAAAAAGGGATACGGCTTTTTAGTCGGTCCCGAAGGCCAAGACGTCTTCGTGCATTACTCCCAGATCCTCGGCGACGGCTTCCGCACGCTCGCCGACGGGGAGTCCGTGGACTACGAGCTCATCACCGGCGACAAAGGCTTTCAGGCTCACAACGTGATGGCTGCCCCGAAAGAACCCGGAAGCGACGCGCCCAAGCCCAGCCCCAAGCGCAGCCCCGTGGCGATCAATCAGGTGGTGGACAACGAAGCCGAAGCCCAACGTCAGCACGCCCGTGCGGCGGCGGCAGCTGAAAGAGAGCAAGGCACTTCGCCCGCAGACGTCTTGCGATCTAACCTGCGGCCATGACCAGGCTCTTTCTTTTGGGTGTTGCGATCGGCGTGGTGGCGGCCGTGCCTGCTGCGGCCCTGTGGTCCCGCCGCACCGAACGCCGGGTGAAACGGCTTCAAGAACGCGCCCGGTCCGCCGAGCGACTGGCGGAATTGGGCACCCTGACTGGCGGTCTGGCCCACGAAATCAAAAACCCCCTCTCCACATTGGGCCTCAACGTCCAGTTGGTGCAGGAAGACCTTGTGGACCTCGAGCGGGCCGCCGCGGCCCGTGAAGACAACGATACGGCCGAACGCCTCGGGCGCACCCGGCGGCGGGTCGACAGCCTGCTTCGCGAAAGCCACCGCCTACGCGACATATTGGAGAGCTTTCTGCGCTACGCAGGCCGGGTGAAACTCGACCGCCGGCCCACGGACCTCAACGCGACGTGCGTCGAGTTGTCTGATTTTTTTCAGCCCCAGGCCGACCAATCATACGTCAGCCTGCGTTTGGATCTGCAGGCTGATCCGGCAACCGCGGATGTCGACGGCCCTTTGCTGAAACAAGCCCTGCTAAATCTTATGATCAATGCCTGCCAGGCCATGGACCACGCCCGCAGCGAAAACGTGGCCCACGGCGGATGCTCTGAGCTGATCTTGCGCACCGCCGCACACGACCGACGCGGCGCCGCATCCATCGCGATTCACGTCATCGACACCGGCCCAGGCATGGACCAAGCCACCGTATCTTCGATCTTTCGCCCTTACGTCTCAACCAAACGCGGAGGAACCGGTCTGGGGCTGCCCACTTCCCGACGCATCGCCGAAGAGCACGGCGGGTCGCTGACGGTTCACACCGCACTGGGGCAAGGCACAGATTTCACGTTGCAGCTACCCGTGGGCTGATGCTTAAATCAGCAGTTGATCGACTCGATGACAGACTCGTGGCGCATGTCGCGGATATTCAATTCGTCGTTTGGATTTTGCTCAACTTCGTGGGCCATCAAGTACACCGCCGCGTTGGCAAAGAGCGCTTGGGCCGAAGGAAGCCGGAACTTCTGGGCACATGAAGTGCACCGCGCTACCTTGCCCGCCGCAGCCAGCGGCGCGGCCAGTTCAGAGCCGCAGCCCGGGCAGTCGGCCAAGCCCAGCATCTTCCGTTGTTGCTCAGTCAGCATCGCGCTCTCCATCCGTCGGTTCGCCGGTTGGTCCTTGGGCGTGCGTCACGCCCGACTTCTCGAAGAAGCAACGGATACACCTCCCACCCAAACCAACCCGATACCGCGAAATCTCCCGATCAAGAAACAGTCGCAAGGTCTGCAACGTCTGGTCCGTCTGGTCCGTCTGGTCCGGCGCAGGGCCAGATGAAGCCCCCCTCCTTTGCCCGCAGGCGCACAAAAAAACCGGCGTCCCACAAGGGACGCCGGCGATTGGTTGTGCATCAAGACCGGGGCCAAGCCGCAACATGTGCCACGGGTGCCACGTGGCTCAGGAGCCGGCTTACTTCGGCTCGGGGTCAATCTCGAAGATCGACTGAGTTCGCAGCACCGTGCCGTTGGCCGCAATCAGGTGGTAGCTCTGCACGTGGTATTCACGCTTGTATTTTTGAGCATCAATCAGCGACAAGTTGGTCCCCGCGGCGGTGTCCCAGCGGTGGCAGAGCGCACCGATTTCTTTGGCGAATTCAGCCATCTCGCGGAGGGTGGACTGATAGAGGTTTTCCGTCAGCGACTCCGTCTGAAGGGTCACGCAGTAGCCCAGGCGGCCCTCGGCCTCCAACTCGAACTCTTTTTCACCCAAGCAAGGCAGGGCGTGAGCCAGGCCGGTTTCGGGCAGGTGGTCGCCCGCGTCCACCACGCATTCGGTCAACTGCTGGCCATCCACCGAAAAACGCACCAAATGGCCCGCAGGGCTGATCCAAGACTCCACCTCGTACTCGCCGTGACGGTCACAGCGACGCTGCGAGAGGCTGAACAGCTCGGGGTGCAAAGCTCGGCGGTACAGCATCATGCGGAACGCAGGAGTTTCCAGAGATTTAGGGCTAACACTCATAGGTAAAACAGCGTTGAATTGCCCGTAAAGGCAATTGGTCATAAAGAGGTTTAATAAAGCAAGCTGCCCGTGGGCATGCTTCCTAGACACGATGTGAACACGCGTTCAATGCGGCGATAACCCAGTATATCGCGGTACTACGCAAGGGGAAGCGCTGTTGTTCTGTTTTTTGTGCGGGATCTTCAACCCCAGGCCGTATTTCACGCTTAAAGCCACTCCTGGGCGTGCGGCACACCCGCATTGCGGCACACCCGGGGATCAGACCGATAACGCCAAGGCGGACACCCCGCCTGCCCTGATCGCCCCACCGTCCCCTGCACCCCGATGGCCTGGAAGTACCCCTTAATGACCGCGATCGCCGTGGCGGCCCTCCGCCGCGGCGTGCCTGGCCCCCGCACCGCCGCGTCGACCCTCCACCGCCACAAAGCCCTGGACGCGGCCTTGGCCACCGCGTGGAGCACCGCCGGCCCCCGAGGCCGGGCCCGCATCATCGACCTCCAGCTCTCGCGCGGCACCGCAGCAGCGAGCGACAACCTGGTTAACCGCCTTCACGAACTGGACGCCCCCCCGCAACAAGTCCTGCTCCACCGCGTCGCCGATCTCCACCCCACACTGCGGCGGGTGCTGGGCCGATCCACCGCCGCCGACGCCGCCCAACCGGCCCGCGTCCAAAGCGCCCAAGCCGCCATCAACGCCCTGTGGCTCATCGAGCACGGCAACGCCGGCACCCTGGCCTATCTCGCCCTGCCACGCCTGCGTGATCCGGATCCCGCGGTACGCGACGCCGCGGGGTCCTGCCTGCTGGGGCTGGCCAAAGCCCGCCAGCGCCCCGACGCGTCGCCCGACGCCGACGCCCCGCCCAACCCCCGGGCCACCGCCGCGGTCGCTGAAACACTGGATCAGGCCGTGGCCCGCTACGCCACGCACAACAACCCCGCGGCCCTGCAGGCCTGGGTGGCCCAAGGCCCCGCGGCTTTCGACCCCCACGGCGCCGCTTTAAGCGCACTTAACGACCTGGAGCACGCCGCCGTGCCCGCGCTGCGTGGGTTGTTGAAAGACGCCCAAGGCCCCACGATCCGCCGCGGGCTCGTGGGCCTGCTGGGCCTGCCCACCTTGGCCCTGGCCGCCGTGGCCGGGTTCCGCCAAGTCGCCCAAGACGGCCCCGCCGCCTTGTGCCAGTGCCTGCACGGCCAAGCCCACCTGCTGGACCTGCCTGCGGTGCGCCGCGGACTGGCCCGCGGCGGCATGCCCGAAACACTCTGGCCCCAAGCCTTTGACCAAGGCGCCGCCCACACCGCCTGCGACGCGCTGCCCGCCTGGGCCGCCGCCCTGCCCGGATCGCCGCGCGAAGTCCTCTCGCGGTTGAAGCCGCTGACCACCGCGGGCCCCGCCGCGCGGCGTCTCGATGCCCTGCGCCGGGTCATGCGGTGCGCCGACCCCGCGGCGCCCCACAGTGCGATGCACAACACCGCCCCCGCCTTGCGCAAAGCAGTGCACGATGTCCTCCGCCCCCTGGCCGCCGATTCCAACCCCGTGGTGGCCGCGCTCGCGTCGGCCTGGCTGCTGCGCCACCACGCCCGCACCCACGCCCCCAAGCACCTGCCCGGGCGCGGTTTTCGCGCCCCGGCCCCGCCCAACCCCC